>CAZUJM010000024.1:0-9322 GCA_964620405.1 uncultured Pirellulaceae bacterium
GTTGCCAGCGATTCGGCCGCCAGCGGGGCGCCCTGCTGCCAGACATACCTCTGCGCGTCGGTGACGTGCCGCTGGTACTGCGGATGGTCCTGCGTGGCGACGTCGACGCCCTGTGGTTCCCAGTCGTAGCCGACCAGCCCCATGCTGCCCGTCGAGCCGACGACGGAGATCGTGTGCCGGGTCTCGGACTTGCCTTCATGGCCGTGCGGATTGAAATAGTTGAAGCCACACTGGGTGTGCGAGATGACACCGTTGCCGTGGTCCATGAGGATCATCGTGTTGTCCTCCGCGACCACCTGGATCTTGCCTTTTGCCTCGATCTCGCGCTCGGCGGTGACGACGCTGGTCATGGCCATGACATGGCGGGCGGGGCCCAGGACGCCGGTGAGCGAGGTGAGGTTGTAGACCCCCAGGTCCGGCATGCTGCCGCCGCCTGCCTCGTAGAAGAACGACGACCAGTGCGGTCCCGTATGGCCGTAGTCGGCATGCGCCGCGGCGATGCGGCCGAGCTTTCCGGAGGCGACGGTCTGGGCCATGAAGGCGAACTGCGGGCTGTTGACGACGGCCGGAGCTCCCCACAACTGGACTCCCTTGGATCGCGCCAACTCCAACAGCACCGTCCCCGCCTCCCACGTGTTGGCCAGCGGCTTTTCGCTCCACACATTCAACCCATGTTCCAGTGCCCGCCGGTTGAGGTGTTCGTGCTGCTGCATGTCCGTCAGGTTGACCAGCAGTTCGAAAGGCGTTCCGGCCAGCATCGCGTCGATGTGCGGGTAGTGGTGCGGGACCTTGAACTCCTGGGCTCGCTTGGCCGCTCGTTCCGGCAGGATGTCGCAGACGCTGACCAGTTCGACGAACGGGCATGCCTGGAGGTTGGGAAGGTAGCGGCCCGAGACGCTGCCGCAGCCGATGACGCCGACGCGGACCTTCTTGGCGGCCGCCGGCGATTCCGCCGCGCCGGCCGTCTGCGCGGCCGTGCCTGATGGCTCGACGGCCAGCACGCCCGCCGCCAACAAACCTCCGGCCACTGTCTGGCCCACGAAGTCACGACGATGCAGGGAAGTGTTCATGAGGGAGACTCCTGGCAGGGGATGAAAACCCAAGTCAAAGATGGGGGTACGGGAACTTACGGCCCTGCCATGCCGACCTGCGGAACGGACAGGCGAAAGCCCGGACGAGCCAGCAGGACAGGATGCACGGCTTCAACGCAAGGTGTCCGAGTGACAGGGCCCAGTCACCAGGCGTGCGCCGAGGCAGGCCGGATGCGTGGAGCGGGATCCGGAGCGGAACAAGGACCGAGAGGAATCGACGCGGCGAGCTTGTTTCGCCAGACTTCGCACACCAGGCTTCGCATGCCACAGTTCGCACGCGACCGACCGTGGGCGTCAGCTTATTGCGCCGGGACGGCGAAGTCCACCTTGCCCTTGCCGTCCGATTCCAGAAATCGGCCGCCATGCGGGCCGGCGGGAGTTGCCAAGTCGGCGGCGGCAACTTCCGGCGTGATCTCGACGCCCAGGTACCAGGGCTGCGTCTTGTCCGCCGGCGGCTCGCTGACTCGGTCCCGGTACTGCCACTTCATCTGGTTCAGGGGCACCGGTTGGTTCCGGTCGACGACCAGGACGTACTCGGCCGTCTGCTTCTTCGGGTCCCGTTCCGTGGCGTTGGGGTGCGAGGGGCAGGTCAGCAGCCGTGGACGCGGCATGGTGAAGATGTCCATGCCCAGTTTCAGTCGCGCGGTGGTCTGCTTCTCGACGAGCTCCGGCAGCAGTTCGGTGGGCCACGTCGCGGCATCCGGCAGGCGACGCAGGTTTTGGATGTACTCGATCGTCGCCAGGTCCAACTGCCGCAGGTTGTATCGGCAGAGGTTCGCCCGGGCCGCTTCACGCGAGGCGGGCAGCATCGGCAGCAGCAGAGATGCTCCGCAGCCCATGACCAGCAGCAGCACCACGACCTCCACCATCGTCACGCGTTTTCGAGATTGCGTTGTCGCCGTCGTCATTGGGTGGAACCCCATCGTCGATGAAACCAGCCCGCCCTGGCCGTTGCCCGCTCTTCGTCCTCGTGCAGTATACCGTTCCGTTCCAACGCGGCGCCTTGCGGTGGCGAGAAACCGGGCGATGCTCCTGGAGAAGTGAGTTCGCAGCGACGCGAAGATTTTCGGCGCGAGGGTTGGCGGTGCCGCGCTGGAAAAGCGGCAGAAGCTACCGGACTGTGCCGGCAACGGAACTGCAGGGGGCTAACGCGGATGACGCGGTCGACGTTGCCGACGGCCGATCTCACGCAGTTCCTCCAGGGAGATGTGGCCGTTCTCCCAGGCCTCGATCTCATCCAGTTCGCCGTCCGGCGGCAGGAACTCAATCGCTTCTTCCCCCTGCGGATCCCCATAGTCCTGCAGGGGACCCCGGGCCGCCTGGCTGTCGGCGAAATCGGATCGCCGGTGGGCGATGTCCGTCTCCCGCAAGTCCTCCGCCTCCCCCGTGCGGATCGACTGCAGGATTCCATCCAGCACCTTCAGGTTGGCGATGCGGCGGCAGGGAATCCGTAGCGGCCGCTCGCTCTTCTGGCGGAAGGACACCAGGAACTCATCGTCCAGCCCCAGCGAGATCTCGGCGATCTCGTGCCAGGCGATGAAACGACGCCGCACATGAATGCCCTCGGTGTTCAACGCGAGGTGTCGGCCGAACCGCAGCGTGTATCCCGTGCTGTAAGCACTCATCGCCATCGGCAACTGGCGCCGCGCCAACTGGTCCTCGATCCGCTCGCCCAAGTCGGTCAGGCCCTCGAAATGATGCAGCAGCAGTTGGCTTCCATCGCGGCAGACGAGGCGGTAGGCCCAGGGAGAGGGCGAGGCAATGGTGGCGAAAAGCAGCGGATGCAACGGGTAGCGATAGACTTCGCAGACCTGGTGCCAGTAGACGCGCCGCCGACGTACCCAGGAAAAGTATTCCAGCCCGTTCTGGTGGAGCTCCAGCAGGCGAGGCCAGGTGACGCGGAAGTTGGTCCAGAGGACTGCGGTCACGCCCACGACCAGGGCCGTCCAGAGACTAGGCCCGGAGAGCAGCCCGACACTCAAGCCACACCAGACGCCCAGGAAGGTCGACCCGACGAAGGCGCGCAGCCATCGCGCGGGACGCGTACCGCGATACGTCCCCAGGCGTTTGCCCAGCAGTTGGTAGGTCGGGTTTGGTTCTTGGTCCGGCATCCTTGCAGCCCAGGAACCCGGCGGACGTCATCCGGCGGATCGGTGAACGAGCAGTCGCTGGGCGAGCCGGACAGTGGGCATCAGGCTTCATGCCGTCGCCAACGCCCTCCCGACCCCCGCGCGCGACCCGTGGAGCTGTCGAGGCAACGGCCCAGTCGGGCGAGGCGACGCAGATCCACAGGACGGTCCGCATTATGGCGAAGGCTGGCGATTTCCAGAAGATTGAAATCTGCGCCCCGGAGCGGCGGATGCTGGCGCCGCCAGCGATGCGACCCTCGCAGTTTTGCGGGATCGGAGGATGCCGGCCGAAGCGGCCCCGGGTCAGGCCGCCTCGCTTGCGTCCCCGTTCGCCGGCGGACTTGTCTCGCGGGACTCTCGCAGGCCCTTGAGCGACTGCTTGAGCGAATCGCGGGTGATGAACCCGGCGAACTTCGCCTCCAGCTCGGCCAGCTGCCGATCCATCCAGTCGGCAAAGTCCATCACCGGCTCGGCCGACACGCACGCCAGTTCCGCGGGGGAAGACGCCTTGGCTGAGTTCATGGGGACGGACATGGTACTGGCCCTCCGAGTCGTTCCGCTGTCAATCAGAAATCAGGAACCGCCTGTTCGCTCCGGCCGCTCGCGCCCACTCTGGCAGCACGCGACCGGGACGCCTTTATTACGTTGCAAAAGCGGTGCCAAGTCCACGCGATCCGTTTTGGTCGTGCAGCGAACGGCCGATGGCGGGCGGGAACTCGCGAATTCCGGCGGGATTCCGCGGGGACGCCGCGTTACTGGAACGGCTGGGATCTTCGAGCCGTCGCCACCACGCAGTCCGCACGTCGCGTTCCTGCCACTTCTCGCGGCGGCTGCTGCCAAAAAACGACACAGGGGCCCGGACCGGGTTCGCTTTTTTCGCCGCCGTTCCAAAAACGAGACGATGCGCAGCGTTTCGCTGTTCTGTCTTGCCTCACCGCGAGATGTGGCCCAGTCGTTGGCGGGCCCCCGCGCGGCCGCGTCCGGCTCCCCCGAACCCCTCGCCTTGTTGGATCCCGCCGACTGGATGCCAGGACGCCGCCGGAACGACGCCCTCCAGCTAAGCTCGAAAACTTTTTTCAGATCGCCGCCAAGATCGCCAGACCACCGGCGAATAACCTTCCGGAGCCACTCGCCAACTGGGCGGAGGCGCGACCCATGCACAAGAAGAAGAAAGAGGGGGCATCATGATTCGACGTTCTCTGTTGGGGGGCGGAGTGGGACTCCTGGCCCTGGGGCTGTTGTTGGGGCAGGATGCGACGAGCTATGTGCGCGCTAGTCTGGGCTGGGTTCAGGACTCGGTGCAGGACCAGGTGCCGGTCGAGTTCCAGATTGAGCGGGCGCGGAAGCTGATCGACGATCTGGAACCGGAAGTGCGACGTAACAAGCAGCTGATCGTGCGCGAAGAGGTGGCATTGGAGCGGTTGTCTGGACAAGTGGCCCATCTGGAACAACGCCAGACACGCGACAAGGCGAACTTGCTGACGATGCAGGCCGCCGTCCAGAGCGGCGACGCGGAGATCGAACTCGCGGGCCATCGCTACGCTTCGGATCAGGTGAAACGCGACATGGTGAGCCGGCTGGAGCGGTACAAGACGAACGACGAGACGCTCTTCAACCTGCGCCGCGTGCTGAACGCCCGGCAGGGCAGCCTGCAGCACGCTCGGCTGGAGCTGGAGAAGATGCTCGCCTCGCGAAACCAACTGCAGGCCGAGGTGCAGAAGCTGGAGGCTCGTCAGCAGATGGTGACGGTGGCCCAGACGTCCAGCGAGTTTAATCTCGACACGAGCGTGCTGGCTCGGGCACAGGAACTGGTTCGCGATGTCGAGACGCGGCTGGATGTGACGGAACGCCTGTTGAGCGCCGACGCGAACTACGCCGAGGCGATCCCGATGGACGTGGAACCTTCGACGCAGGACGTCGTCGACCAGGTGGCCGAGTATTTCGGGCGGAAGCAGCCACAGGTGGAGTCGGTGGCGAGCGGACCGGTCGAGTCGGTGCCGGTAGAATGACGCGTTAGAATGGGGCCTGGGGATGACGCAGTCGAGCGGGTGACGCGAGCGAGGGTGTTTCGAGCGAGGTGGCGGATGACGCGGGTGGCGGAGGAGCGATTCGCGCAGGGGTCGGGCCCGCGTTGTCTGGCTTGGATCGACCGCGTGGGCGGCTTCCTGCTGTGCCTGGGCGACGCCATCCGCGTCGGTCAGGCATCTGCGGCAGAGACGGTGGAGGTCCCGATCGCCGCGGACCTGTCGCGGCACCATGCCACCTTCCTGCGCCAGGGGGAGGTCTACCTGCTGGAACCGCGCGGCGAAACGTGGCTGCGGGGCGAACGGCTGACGAAAACGCGCACGCTCCGCGACGGAGACCTGATTCGCCTGGGAGCCAGTTGTCAGTTGCGTTTCCGGGTGCCGCATCCGTGGAGTTGCACGGCGCGGCTGGATCTGTTGTCGGGACATGCGACGCGTCCGGCCACGGATGGCGTAATCCTGGTGGCGCAGGCCTGCGTCCTCGGGCCGAATGCGGGCAGCCATATCGAGTGTCCAAACTGGACGCGATCGCTGACCCTGGTGCGGCAGGACAGCTTCCTGGGCTGGGTCGCCCATGGGACGCTGGAGGTGGACGGGAAGGCAGTTGAGGGGCGAGGCGTGTTGCGACCTGGGTCGCGCATCCAGGCGGACGACCTGGGGCTCGCGCTCGAACCCCTGGATTAGAATGACGAGCGGTAGTCGGACGCGTCCTGCCGGAGCTATCCCGGACTTCGGGCGCGGACTGGGAACGAACTTGGGAGCGACCCGGCCGGTGATGCCCGCCGGGCCGGAGCCAGCAGTCAGGAACCAGCAGTGCGCAGCGAAGAGACTCCATCGCCGGAAGCCATGCCGCGAAACGTGAACGGACGTTTCGCTTACGGCAGCGGCGCGCGACCGCTGGAAGGCTACACCATCAAACGCGGCATCGGTTCGGGCGGTTTCGGCGAAGTCTATTACGCCGTCAGCGATGCCGGCAAGGAAGTCGCGCTCAAGAGCGTGCGACGCAACTTGGATGTGGAACTGCGGGGCGTGAAGCAGTGCCTGAACCTGAAGCATCCGCACCTGATGACTCTGCACGACATCCGTTACGACGCCGACGGGCAGGCTTGGATCGTCATGGAGTACGTGTCGGGGCAGAGCCTGCAGGAGGCGCTGGAGCGGCATCCGCGGGGCTTGCCACGCGAGCAGGCCGAAGCCTGGTTCCGCGGGCTGGCGGCGGGCGTCGCCTACCTGCATGACCAAGGCATCGTGCACCGGGACCTGAAACCGGCCAATCTGTTCCTGGATCACGGGGTCCTGAAGATCGGCGACTACGGGCTATCGAAGTACATCTCGTGCAGCCGGCGCAGCGGCCACACCGAGAGTGTCGGCACGTTCCACTACATGGCGCCCGAGATCGGATTGGGCCGTTATGGCAAGGAGATCGACATCTACGCCTTGGGCATCCTGCTGCATGAGATGCTGACGGGCCGCGTGCCGTTCGACGGCGAGAGCAGCCAGGAGATCATCATGAAGCATCTGACGTCGGAACCGCGCCTGGAGGAGGTGCCGGAGCCGTATCGGGCGGTGATCCGCCGCGCGTTGGCGAAGGCGCCGGAGGATCGGTTTTCGTCGGTGGCCCAGATGGTAGCCGCGTTGGATGCGAGCGTGGGGGGAGCCACTCCCGGAACGCCGCCTCCCCTGCCGGGCCACCGTAACCAGGCCGTGGAGCCGCCGGGCACGCCGCCCAGCGATGCGGGCGAACCGCTGGCCGCTGCCGCGCGGCTGGGCCTCGAGAAACTCCGCCGCGAATTCAACCAGACGCTGACCGGACCGGCACGCTGGATCGTGGCGCTGGCCGTGGGGTTCTTCGGCCTGATGAACCTGCCCTGGCTGCTGCCCGTCGGATTGTGGGCCGCTTGCCTCTACGGCGCGTACTACTTCGTCTGGGAAGTGTTCCTGCGACCGAAGTCAGCGGGCATGGAGGCTCGGCGCGGCGAGTCGGGACAGGCGGGCCGCGGTGATGCGAGCCGCCAGGATGCGGCGGGCGCGCCGCAGCCGTTTCGCGTCATCCGCGCGCAGACCGTGGCCCTGCCGCCCGGCATGGCCACTCCGCAACGTCCGCCCAACCACAAGCTGGCGCTCCACGATGCGATGCGGGCCGCGTTGGCCGCGAAACCCTGGGTGCATCGCGGCAGCGAACTCACCGGGTCGCTGCTGCTGTCCCTGTTTGTCTGCGCCGTGCTCTCCCTTGCCGGACCGCTCCTGCTGCCCGTCGGACGTCCGCCCGGATCCGAGCTGGGCGAGGGAACCGCCGAACTGATCCACGCGCTGCCCGTCTACGCCTGGACCGCGCTGGCCAGTTCCCTGTGCGCGTGGGCCGTGCTCGTGACCGCGAAGTTCTGGGAGGCCTCGGCCGGCGACCAAGCCCTGCGACGCTTCCTTCTCCTCGTCGTCGGACTCGTGGTCGGCGCCGCCGCCGCGCTCCTCGCGCAGTCCCTGGAACTCACGCCTCGCTATCTGTCCTCCGTGTTGAACATGGACGACCTGCCGGGACACGGAGCCCTCGGGAAACGGTCGCTCTACTCCGTGACCGGCGAGCCAAGCCTGCTGGCGTATGTCGGCTACTTCGCCGCCCTCTTCGCCAGCCTTCGCTGGTGGAAGCTCGCCGATCCGCTGCGGGCCTCGCGGTTGAGTCTCTGGCGCATCGCCGCCACCGCGCTGGTCGCATTGGCGATCTATCATCTGCTGCCGATTCCCGGTGGCGTGCTGGTGCCCTGCATTGCCGCCACGGCCGTGTCCCTCTCGGCCAGTTGGATTCCCGACGAGCATCGGCGCTGGTTTGGAGATCCGCAGCGATTGGCCTGACGACGATCACCGCGAACGCGGCTCCCCAGTCCAACACGCGTTTCGACGAATACGGAGAGCTTCGGATGTCCATGATTGCACGATCGACGGGATGCCCGGAGAGACCGCGCGCCGAACGAACGCTCACCAGGCGACTCCGCACGTGGCCTTGTCTGCTGCTGTCCCTCGCGTTACTCGCTGCGCCGCTTCCGCTTGTTCGAGCGCAGACACTGGCCGACCGTGCACTCTCGGCCGACAGTGCACCGGCCGACCGTGTATCGGCCGACCGTGTATCGGCCGACCGTGTATCGGCCGACCGTGTATCGGCCGACGCGCCGGACTGGGTCCGCGAGCGGCCGGAACGCGTGGATGGCGAACCGGCGCGGGTGGTGGTTTCCGATCCGCTGGAGACGCGGGCGGAGTGCGACGAGAATCTTCGTGGCAAGGTGGAACGCGTGCTGCAGGCGTATGCGGTGGAGCACTTGCAGCGTGGGCAGCTTGCCGACCTGCGTCCCATGGAGATACCGGCCCAACTGGTGCGCGCGTGTGTCCGGGAGTCGTATGCCTCGACGCGCGCCACGAGCCTCGGTACGATGCAGGAGGTTTACCAGCTGGTGGTGCTGGACGCGAATGTGCGCGCTCAGCTGCAGGATCAGATTCGGGGCCAGCAGGTCCATCGCCGATTGACAACCGTCGGCTGGGCCAGCGCGGCGATCGCGGTCGCGGTCGCCCTGCTGCACGGCCAGCTGCGCTACCGGGCTCGCCGAGTCTCCAACCCCGCGGCACCGCATCGACCATCTTGAAGGGTATCGCCGGCCCGATGAACGGCGCACTCGCCTCGCGACCGACGCCGGCGAACGACCTCCAGACGTTCGTCGATGCGCGACAGGATCCCATGCCCATGGCCGACGAACTGCCAGCCGACGCGGAACTTGTCCGGCGCATCCGTGCCGGTGATGCGGATGCCTGGAGCGAACTGATCGAGCGATTCGAGGGGCGGCTGCTGGCGTTTGTCGAGAGCCGGTTGCGGCGGCGCGACGCCAGCGAGGATGTGGTGCAGGAGACGCTGCTCGGGTTCCTCCACAGCCTGCCGAATTACGATGGCCGACGGCCGCTGCAGACTTACCTGTTCAGCATCGCCGCCCAGGCGCAACGCACAGCTGATGCGATCCTCCCGGCACTGATCCCGAACCGACAACCCCCGAGCGGTGCGCGCCAGGCACGCTCTGATGATGATCCGTCTCCACGATAA
>CAZUJM010000024.1:9332-11720 GCA_964620405.1 uncultured Pirellulaceae bacterium
GCACCGCCGCCCATAAGCTGCCCGACCATCTGCGTCGCGAAGGTCGCCGCCCGGTCGTGCGCCTGGAAGGGTCCGACACCGAAGGGGCGTCGCAGCCCGCCTTGGTGGATCCAGCGCGGCCTGCCAGCAGCATGGTACGCAGCGAAGAACGGCACGGTCTGGAAGAGCAGGCGCTCGTCAGGCTGCTTCGCCAGCAGATCGACGCCTGGAGGACAGATGGCGATTGGCACAAACTGCTCTGCGCCGAACTGCTATTCCTCCGCGGCAGCCCAAACAAGCAGGTCGCCCGCGAGTTGGACTGGACCGAACAGCAGGTGGCGAACTTCAAGTCCGAGTTTCTCCAGAGGCTGCGCGAGCAGTTGCGGCGCGGACGCCTGAACGCCGATGTCTTTCCTGAGCTGTACTCGCCATAACCGGCTGCCGGCCACGAAGCGGGCGGCTTCAGCCGCGATGAACGATCCACCACACGGGCCCCGGCGTAATCGCGAGCGAACGTGATCGCCGAGGAGGAGCGAGATTCCGCGATGAACGAGAATTTTTCCGACGCCGACCTGGAGGCGTACCTCGACGAAGACCTGTCGGTGGAGGCGATGGCGGCGATCGAGGCGAGTCTGCGGAGGGATCCCACCCTGCATCGTCGGCTGGCGGGGATCCTGCAGCGGCGCGAGACGGGCGTTCATTCGCTGGCGGAAGTCTGGCGCCGCCATCGACTCAGTTGTCCGGATCGCGAGACGCTGGGCAGCTTTTTGCTGGGCGTCCTGGACCCGGCGCAGCAGCTCCATGTGCAGCACCATGTGCGGACGCTCGCGTGTCGCGCGTGCCAGGCCAATCTGGCCGACCTGCAGTCGCAGGGCGGCGATGCACAGGCATCCGCAGCCCGCCAGCGACGCTACTTCCAATCGACGGCCGGTCGTCTGCACTAATGCCGCCGTTTTCGCGTCGCCCGGCATCGCCATGCTGTATCCGCGTGGCTTACCAGCATGCGGAATCCAGGCGACAGGGGCGGCCGCCTCGTGAAGTTCGCTTGTTCATGGCTCCTCGGCTCTTGAGGAATGGTTCAAGCGATTGGCGCGGTTATCCGATCCCTAAAGAGGGACAGCTGACCCCTTCCGTCCACGGGCTAATCACGGCCCTCACGTCTTCCGCCTCCTGCCTTGCTTCCCTCCGCACTTCGCATTCCTAGCCCCCGATGCGTCTCGCATCCCGTCGGCAGGCCGCTCCTCCGTTCGGAAAAAACACCATGTGCAAGCTTCTGCGTCAATCGCTTCAGTGGTTGCTCCCGCTGCTGCTGCTAGCAGCGTGTCGAACACCGCGCAAGCAGGACGTGCTCGCTCCGCGCCCCGTCACCTGGGTCGATGCGGGGAGCGTCGATCGCGGCACCGATCGAGTGGCCGATCGATCGTCCGCCACGCAGGCGACGACGGAGGCAGGGGAGAAGCGGCTTTCGGAGCAGGGGGCCGAGGCGTCGACGCGAACGGTGAGTTTCGAGTCGACTGGAGGCGAGATAAACGCGCCCGCGGTCGTCGCATCGCCAGAGAGTCTGCCAGACGCGACGGCAGCGTTGCCGGCGACCGTGCCGACGACAGAACCGGCGATCCCGATTCAACTGGCGGACGTGCTGCAGTCGGTAGCCCAGCACTATCCGCTGCTGGAGTCGGTGATGGCGGAGCGGCAGATTGCGCGCGGCAAGGAAGTGAGCGCGTGGGGCGAGTTCGACCTGGGCATGAAGGCCTACAGCGTCGCCGCTCCGCTGGGATACTACGAGACGTATCGCTCCGCGATCACGTTCGACCAGCCGATCTTCGACGGCGGCTACGTCTACAGCGGATACAAGATGGGGCGTGGCAACTTCGAGCCGTGGTACAAGGAACGCGAGACGAACGAAGGCGGCGAGTTCGCGGCCGGTCTGGGCGTGCCACTGTGGCAGAATCGGACGATCGACAAGCGACGATCGGCGGTCTGGCAGGCGAGCCTGGCGCGGCAGGCGGTGGAGCCGGCCGTCCAGGCGCAGTGGCTGGACTTTTCGCGCGGAGCCGCGCAAGCCTACTGGAATTGGGTCGCTGCCGGCCGCGCGCTGGCCGCGCAGGAATACCTCTTGTCGCTCGCGCGGGAGCGGGCTGCCCAGGTGGAAGCCCGCGTGCAGAGCGGCGACCTGGAGCCGATCGCCCGCATCGACAATCAGCGGCTGATCGCGGGGCGCGAGACGAAGCGTGTGGAGAGCGAGCGAAAGTTCCAGGAGGCCTCGATCAAGCTGTCGCTCTTCTATCGCGACGCGGCGGGACGTCCGGTACGCCCCGGTACGGAGCGACTGCCGGCCGAATTCCCGGCACTGCGGGTGCCCGATCCGGATCAACTGCTGGCCGACCAGAACGCAGCCCTGGCGGCGCG
>CAZUJM010000024.1:11730-20869 GCA_964620405.1 uncultured Pirellulaceae bacterium
CGCCAGGTTCGCGTGGAACTGGAACAGGCCCGAAACCAGCTGCAGCCGAAACTCGACGCCACCATGGGTGCCGCGCAGGATGTGGGCGGCAAGGCCAACTACTACGGCGACAAATCGCCCTTCCAGCTGGAAGCCGGGCTGGTGGGTGAAGTGCCGTTGCAACGCCGCGAGGCACGCGGCAAGATCCAGGCGGCCACCGGCAAGCTCGCGCAGCTGCAGGCGAAGCGCGAGTTTGTCGTCGACAAGACCACGGCCGCCGTGCAGGATGCCTACTCCGCACTGCTCGCGTCCGCCGAACGCAGTCAACTGGCGCGGCGGAACGTGGAGCTGGCCCGGCAGTCGCTGGAACTCGGCCGCACGTCCTTCGCTGCGGGCGACGTCGACTTGATCGTGCTCAACATTTACGAACAGGCAGTGACGGATGCCGAGCTGATCGAGATCGCCGCGCGGGCTGACTTCTTCACCGCCCTGGCGGACTACGACGCCATCCTGGCCCGAGATCCGGTCAGCGAGTGGACCGGAGCGCGGGATGTGCTGTCGCAAGCCGTGGAGATGGAGGCTTTGCCAATGGCTCCGCCGGAGGGGCCAATGGCTCCGCCGGAGGGGCCAGTAGCTCCGCCGGAGGGGCCAGTAGCTCCGCCGGAGGGGCCAGTAGCTCCGCCGGAAGTGCCGGTGGCTCCGCCGGGAATGCTGGAGTAGACCGGGCCAGGTTTCGCTGGCCGGGGCTCAAGGGCCAGGTTTCTCTATCTCGCGAAACCCGGCCCTCGGGCGATCACGGACTACTTCGCGTCAGCCGTGATGCCGGGCCAGTCATCGGTGCGGAATGGCGTGACCGGCAGGCCTTCGGCGTTGAATAGATTGCAGACGGGGTTATCCGCCCAGGCGTAGCGAACGGCGACCGGCTTCGCCACCTCGTCGCTCCACACCTCGACCTTCTGCCCGTCCACCACCTTGGCCTGCGCCACCTTCCATTGGCGATCTTCGCCGGCGATCCAGAATCCGACAACATCGTGCTTGTCGACCGTGCGGATGCCGCCGCCGCGATCTTCGAACGAGACCACGATCTTGTTGCCCTGGGTTTCCATGGACGCATACCGCGGGCTGCGATGCACGATGGACACTCCGTAGTCCTGCGCCAGCGCGAGCCGCGCCAAGCGTTTGGCGACCTCCGCCTTGTTACGCGGATGGATGTCGGCCGCTTCGCCAAGGTCGATGATCACGGCCTGTCCGGAGTGCGGCAGGGCCTGCACGGACATCGTCTGGGCTTCACGCAGTTCGGCCCACGTGCTTTCGCTGGGGCCCGCCGGTTCGGCTTGGAAGTCAGCCAACTGGACCCAATAGAACGGGAAGTCGCCCTGGCCCCACGCTTCACGCCAGTTCCGCACCATCAGCGGGAACATGTGGCGATACTGGTAAGCGCGGCCCGCATTGGATTCACCCTGATACCAGATCGCTCCGCGAATCGCGAACGGCACGATCGGATGGACGCGTCCGTTGAGCAGGTTGCCGGGGCGGTGCTGCGTGACCATGGGGTTGTTCGGCGGAGCGGGCTGGCGTGGTACTTCCTGGCCGCCCTTCTTCGCCGCGATCGCTTCCTTCTGCCAGACCAGCAGCGCCTGCTCGTAGGCTTCGTACGACGACTTCATCTCCGGCTGCGCCTCGGTGTCTGCCCACTTCTGCATGAGCGGTCCGTAGTGTTCGGCATCCCCGGCCATCCGATCGCGTTCGATCCACGCTTCGCAGGACGAGCCGCCCCAGGCGTTGTCGATCAGTCCCACGGGCACGCCGAGGACCTGCTGCAGTTGGAGGCCGAAGTTGTAACCGACGGCGGAGAAGCCGCCGACCGTCTCGGGTGAGCAGACCTGCCAACCGCCTTGGAAGTCCTGCAGCGGCACCTGAACGCCCATGTTTTCGATCGTCACCAGGCGGATCTGCGGATTCTTGGCCGAGAGCACGGTCAGGTCGGCATTCCACGAATCGTTGACGGCCCATTGCATGTTCGACTGGCCCGAGCAAACCCAGACTTCACCGACCAGCACGTCCTCCAACACCACTTGGTTCGCGCCCTGGATGGTCATCGAACGGGATTCGGCCGAGGCCGCCATGGGCTTCAGCTTCACCATCCAGTTGCCTTCCGCATCGGCCTGCGTCGAGACGCTTTGGCCCGCGAACGACACGGTGACCTTCTCCGACGGTTCGGCCCAGCCCCAGATCGGCACTTCGCGATCCCGCTGCAGGACCATGTGGCTGGTGAGCATCGAAGGAAGGGCGACGTTCGCGTGAACGGCGGGCGCCGCGAACGATAGCGAAACCAGGGACACCAGCAGCGCGAGAAGGCGCCGCGGAACTCCAGAACGGATCATGCCAACAGTCCTCAAATCGTGGATGGCGAGGCGGGAAGGGGGAGCGGGAAAGGCTAAAGTATAGCGAAACGAAGGGCCATGCAAACGGTTGGACGAAGGAGGTCCGGCAGGAGCGTTTGAATACCGGGGCGGGCCGCACATTCCGGCGGTGCACCTCGCCGACAATGCGGCAATCTCCAAAACGCCTTCGGGCAAATCTCCGTGCACTCCTCCGTGCAAGTCTCCGTGCACTCCGTGGTAAATCGAGAGCCCTGCCTCCAAACGATCCCCGTTCCGAAGGCCAGGGGGACTTCACCACGGAGGTCGCGGAGGGCCACGGAGGGGCCTGCACCAAGGCGCCTCATCCGCGTCAGTCCTCCTGGTCGTCCCAGCGTTCATCGTCGCTGGCGAGGGCAGCGGCGACGGCGGCCCAGTCGAGGCCGTCCGCGGGCACGCCTGCCGGCGCCGCCGCCGCGGAGTAGGCACCGGCTTGGAAGGCGACCACGAGGTCGGCCGTCGTGAAGCGACCATCGCAGTTCCAGTCCCCCTCCGACCACGTCGCCTGCACGGCTCCGATCGCCTCGTACTTGCCCGTCACGAACACCTGCACGAGGTCGCTGGAGTTGAAGACGCCGTCGAGGTTGGCGTCGCCGAAGTTGGTCAGCAGAATATCCTGCACGAGGTAGGTGACATCCGAGAAGTCGATCGTACTGTCGCCGGTGAGGTTGAGGTCGGGCCGCACGGATCCCATGGCGGCGCAGAGGATCTGGATGTCGGCTTCGTTGACGAGGTTGTCGCCATTGAAGTCTCCCGGCAGTTTCGCACCGACGCGACCGGGAGTCGGGTCGGCGGCAACCCAGCTGGCCGGCAGCACTCCCCACGCGGCGGGCAGGTTCCGCGTCAGCGACGCTCCCGTTCCATCGGCAGCCGTGGGCCAGGGAGCGACGTCGTCGTAACGGATCTCGTCTTCCAGCAGTCCCGGGTAGAAGTTGGGTTCTTCGGTCGGCGGCTCGTCGGCGCGCAGCAGACGCACGGTATCGCCGCTGTTGTTCAGCGTGCCGCCGTAACCTCCGAGCAGCGGCACGGTCGGTGCGAGGCCGTAGTGGGCGCGGAAGGCCGCGGTGCGCGCGGTGTTCGCGGTGCTGGCGGGGTTGAACGAGACCACCAGCAACGCCTGCCCGCTGTTGATGCGCTGCCCCAAGGGGAACTCGAAGTCGACGCCACCCGCGATGCGCCAGTGGCTGAGGTCCACGGATCCCGCGGTCGGGTTGTAGATCTCCACGTACTCCAGGTCTTCGTCGCGCAGCGTGGGATCGACCTGCAGGGCGGCAGCCGACGGATTGGCCGGATGGTACTGCACTTCGCTGAGCACCAGCGGTCCGACGCGGACGCCCGAGTTGGCAGCGCCCAGGGTGCGGGAGAGTTGGGGAGCGACGATGCCCGCGCCGTTGGGAACGCGGCCCCACGATTCACCGTTGGCCTGCGCGCCGATCTCCACATGGTCGACGATGCCTTGCGGATTGCCATTGGCGTCGGTGCGCCAGATCCAGAGGTCGTCGCCGTGGGCGCCGTCGAGGCCGAAGCCCGCCTCGCCGTAGGGTGTCTTCTCGAAGTCGGCCTGCTGGAGGACACGGTAGCCGTTGGCGGCCAGCAGCGTGCCGGCGGGAATCCGGAAGCCGGCAGCGGCGTCCTGGCGATCGCTGATGATCCAGCCGCCGGCATTGATCGCGGAGCCGCCTGCGTTGAACAGTTCGATGCTGTCCGACAGGGGCAGGTCGGTGTGCGAAAGCACTTCGTTGATCACCAGACGTTGCGTGGCGGGCAGCGTCCCGGAGTTGTAACCGGGGGTGCCTGCGCCGGGAGTGGCCTGCCAGCCGGCAACGCTGCCCCAGAGACGGAAGTCCTGGGCCGGGTCCTTCACCAGCAGGGCCGCGCCAAGCCCATTCGTGGACGGCTGCCACGCGGGGCTGTATTCAAAACGCAGGATGGCCGTGTCGAGCGGATTGGGGAACAGCAGGCTGATCGTGTCGCCTCCGTCGCTCAACTGGCCGCTGAACTCGCCTGCCAACGCCACTCCGTTTCCATAGGTCTGCAGGAACCGCGTGGTATCCTCGGCGACCACGACATACTGTCCGCCTGCCAGCTGCATGCCGCGCGGGAACTCGAACTGGATTCCACCGCCCAGGCGCACGCCGGACAGGTCCAGCGGCGTGGTGCCGATGTTCTGCAGCTCGAGATACTCCGGCGCGGATTCGTTGGCCGGATGGTACATCAGTTCCGTGATCCGCAGCTGCTCGAACAGCGCCTGCCGGTTGCCAGTCGTGGGCTCGAAGACTTCGACGTTGCCTTCCAGGTCGAGTCCAAAAACCATGTCGGTGCTGTTGGCCGCCGACTGGTGTACTTCCACGGCGATCACGTTGTCGCCCTGTCGAAGGGCCGCGGCGGGGATCACGAACGGCCCCTCGATGGCCGCCTCGTTCACGCTGCGGCTCGCCAGCGTCGTGGCCGTGATCTCGCCGCTCGGCATGCCGATGCGCCGGACCTCGGTGCCGTTCACATAGACGATCGCTCCGTCGTCGATCTGCGTCTCGAACTGGGCGACCACGCCGGCGGGGTCTTGGTTGAGCTGCACATGCGAGCGGAAGTAGTAGGTGATGCCCTTCAGGGGAAAGGTGGTCTTGAGCGGAACGGGCAACGCTTCATTTTCATTGCCGAGCGGGCCGGGCCCGGCGAGCCAGGCGGCATCGTTGAAGGCCGGGTCGCGCCAGGCGGTGCCGAGGTCCTCCCCGTTGGCGGAATAGCGCCATTCGGCGTTCCAGTCGGCTTTCATGACGGTAACGGTCTGCGATGCGCCGCCGCCATTGGTGACGTTGGGCGTCGGTAGTTCCCGGTAGCTAGTAGTCACCGCGCCGTCGGGCAGGCGTCCTTCGGACCATTCGCTGGTCTGCGGATAGTAGAGCACTTCGTCGATCCGCTGCCCCTCGGCGGCCACCAGCGCGAGATGCTCGTGCTGCGTGTCCAGCTTGAAGTCCAAATGCAGCGGCCCGTCCTCCGGGTGTCCATCGGCCAGGAAGGCCGTGAATCCTTCGGCACCGATGAACGACAGCGGCGCGATGGTCGCGAGATGGGGGAAGGCGAACGGTTTGTCGGTGAGGCTGAGTCCGCCGAGTTCGACGGGGAGCTTGGCCGGGTTGTAGATCTCCAGGAAGTCATCCCGCAGGCGGATCTCGCCGTTGGTATACCACTCGTTGATCCGCAGGCCGGCCGGATCCCCGACGGCCGCCAGCCGATTGGCCGCGCCGGGCGTGGGTTGGTTCAAGGCCCACTGCGTGGCGATGCCCGTGGAACTGGTCTGTTCGTGGTCGAGGCGACCGACGGAGAGGTCGGCGAGCTGCGGGCCGAACTGGATCGAGTCGATGAGCTGGCCGGAGGGATTGAAGAGGTAGACGCCATCGCCGGCGCTGTCGAGTCCGAAGCCCAGGTCGAAGGCGGCCGAACCGGCGGCGTCGCCGCCCTGCAGGACAAGGTACGCTCCGGCCGCCAGGGTCGCACCGGGACCGAAGCCGAACAGGAACTGGCCCGGCGTGTCGGGGCGATCGCTGAGGGAATACCCGGCGAGTGACAACGGCGTGTCACCCGCGTTGAACAGTTCCACGAAGTCCGGACGGTGGGCTCCCTGCGGATACGCCTGTTCGTTGCGCGCAAGGACTTCGTTGATGCGCAGGGCGGCGGCGGTCGGCGCGACCTTCCAGGTGCCGGACAGGTTGGGCGTCTCCTGCCAGTTGCCGAGGCCGTTGCGGCCGTAGACGGCGATGCGGTGATCGCCGTCGGCCAGGTTGGACAGGGCGATGGGCTGGCTGACCGGGAACGGACCCAGCAGCGGTCCCTGGTCCAGTTGGTACCGGTATTCGGTGATGCCGGCTCCACTGACGACGATCGTGGCGTCGCGCCGCGGCGTGACGGCCGCCGGAACACCGGCCAACACGGCTCCCGCCGGAATCCGCGCGCCCATGTCGATGCCGCCGACGCCCGCGCCGATGGCGGGCGAGCCGGGCAGGAGCTGGAAGTCGCCTTCGTGGCCTGCCACGTGGGGCGTGCCGAACTGGTTGCCGTTGCCCGGGTAGAGCGCGGCGTCCGCCGCTCGCATGAACGAGTTCTGCACCGTCAGTTGCGTCGTCGGCAGCACCTCGCCGAACGTCGTGGCCTGCGTGTTGAAGACGCTGCCCACGACGATCGCGCCGCGGCCCGGGCCCGAAGTCTGGCCGGGCAGGTCGAAGTAGATCGGTTCGAACTGCGAGGAGGCGACCGTGTTGTAGAGGTAGTGCGAGAAGGCGTTCTCCTTCACGATCGTCGTGTGCTGCACGTTCTCGAACACGTTGCGCACCAACCAGAAATCACCGTTGGACGAGGAGATCGTGTTGGAGTTGCCCGGGTCGACGTTGAAGGAATCCTTGATGAAGTTGCGGAAGCTGTTGCCTTCGATGTACACGTCGCCGCTCATGTCGAGCGCGTCGTCGCCGCCCCCCTCGAAGACGTTATTGAGGATCTGGGCGTAGATGCCCTTGCCTCGCACCGAGTCGAAGTCGACGCTGTCGTTGTGGCCGGTGATGTGGCCGAAGAAGTTGCCTTCCAGGATGAAGTGACCGCCGGCCGGAATGCCGCCGCCCCAGAGATGTTCGCTCTGGTTGTCCGTCGTCGGCTGTTGCCCCGGTGGGAAAATCGACGTGAACGTGGAGTCGCGGACGATGAGCGACGAGTCGGTGGAGCGGATGCGTCGTCGATCACTGTGGTCGAACAGGGAGGACTCGACGGTCAGGTTGGCGTTGGTGAGGCCGATCATGCCGTCGCCCGTGATGCCATATGCAAGGATGGCGTGTCGGATGCGATTGTCGGCCGTGGAGCCGACGAACTGGATGCCGCGCCATGTGGTCGTGCCGGGACGGCGCGTGAACCAGATCGGCGCGTCCTCGGTACCCAGTGCGACCAGTTGGCCGCGAACGGTCAGTCGCGCGTCCTGTTCGAAGAATACGGTCGTCCCCGGTTCGATCGCCAGCGTCGCCCCCGTCGGCACCGTGACTTCGCCCTGGATCCGATAGGGGCCGCCGTTCGCGGTCCACTGCGTGGCGCCGTTGAGCGTTCCCGTGATGGTCTTGTCCGTGCCCTTGCTGTACCAGATATCCAGCGTCCGCGAGGCGAGCGGTTCGCTGGTGCCGGCGGCGTCGCTGTGGGCCGAGATGGTCAGCCGGTTCATGCCGGCCCGCAGCGTCTCCTGTCCGGCGCCCAAGATCTGGGCTTCGAGCGCGAAATCGAACGAGATGTCCGAGCTGTCGCGGCTGGACTGGTGGATTTCGACCGCCAGCACGTTGCGGCCCGCCACCAGCGCCGCGAGCGCCGAATCGGGCAGCGTGAACGTCTCGACGGCGTTCTCCGACGCGCCCGGTTTTGAGGAATCGGCCAGCGTGTCGTAGGCCGCGTCGGCCGCCAGGTTTGCCCGCAGCACCTCCACTCCGTTCAGGTAGACCGCCGCGCCGTCGTCATAGACCAGTTTCGCCACCAGCCGGCTGACCTGGCGCGGATCGTTGACCTGGAATTCGGAGCGGAAGTAGGTGGTCACATGCCGGTTGGCCGGGTCGCCGCCGAAGCTGACGACGGTCGCTTCGTCGTTGTCGCCGTAGCCCAGCTGGCCCGGGCCCGAGGACCACTGCGTATCATCGAAGGCGGGGGCGCGCCAGCCCGTGCCCAGGTCCTGGCCAAGATCCTGGTAGCGCCAGGTGCTGCCCAGGTTCATCAAGGGCGCCGTGCTGACCTGGCCGGAGTTGAACAGCCAGTTGCCTTCGTTGTCGAGCGTCGCGACGCGACCGTTGACACGCACCGAACGGGTGTCGGCCTGCGGATACGATCCGCTCAGCGTGTACTGACCGGACGTGGTCTGGGCAACGCCGCCGACGGCCGTCAAGTTGGTTTGCGCCGTCAGATCGGACTTGATCTGCGTGCGCACGCTCGCCGCGCGTGCCTGCAGGTAGGCGTGGATGCCGGCAATCTGCGCTGGCGTCGCGAAGCCGCCGAGTGCCTGTTGCAGCGTGGTGCGGGCGGTGTCCGTGAGCAGCAGGTTGTCCATCACGTCCTGCAGTTGGGCGTAGTAGATCGGGCGGAAGTCGGGGTGCGCCAGGAAGCGTCGCAGCGCCGGAACGTTGTTGGCGCTGAAGATCGACCCGTTGACGCCTCCGAACAGCGAATCCCAGTCGTAGACCAGCAGTTGGAAACGCGGATCCTCGATGCCGCGGTACATCGCGTAGTCGTCCCCTTCGCGATCGCCCGTCAGCAAGCCAAACTCCGTGTTGCCGATCAAGGTGTTGATCGCCAGCGCGCGCATCCACTGTTCCACGTTGACCACCTCCCCGACCTCCGCCGAGTAGTTGGCGTCCGTGGAAAGATTCAACCGGCGCGTCAGTTCGATCACATCCGACCAGTCCGCTTCGCTGGCGTTGGTCTGCTTGAGGTAACTGACGTACGGGGCGGGGTCCTGGCCGTGGTAGACGAGGCCCGCGCCGAGGCCTCCCGGGGGCGATTCGTCGTCGCGTCGACCCTTGTAGAGGTTGCCATTCGGATCGTTCGCCCAGTGCCGCTCCGTCATGTGGACGTCGAGCACTTCCTGGGCAACGTAGTAACCGCCGTTCTTGAGGTCCTCGCCGTTGCTGTACATGCGGACGGCGTGGACGTCGGAGACGCCCTGGCCGCCCAGCCGCAGTAGCGCGCTGCCCGCCACCTGGTTCACCGGACTGACCTGGTTGATGTTG
>CAZUJM010000024.1:20879-36950 GCA_964620405.1 uncultured Pirellulaceae bacterium
CACGCGGTTGTTGGGAACCGGGTCCTGGCGGCTGCCGCTGCCACGGATCCGCGTGCCGGCGTTGTAGCGGATCTCGGTGCCCGTGCCGGTGATCGCGATGAAGGTGGAGTTGAACTGCGCGTCGCTGGCGCGATTGATGTTCGTGAACTCCGTCCGCTCCGCCGGCGTCATGATGACGTGGTAGACATGCGGGCTTCCCGGAGCGGGTGGATCCTGGCTCAGGCCATTGAGGACCTGGTAGAGCGCGTTGGTCTCCTGTTTCCCCGTCGTCGTGGGCGCGGGGCGGGTCCGCGCGTGGTTCGTTCCCTCTCGCCCCCGCACCTAGAATTCGATGACGGCTCCGTTGGCCTGGGGAGGAACCTGCGCGCCGTACAGGCCGTCGCCTGCCACGCCGTCTCCCCGGGTTCCGTCGTCCAGCATGTCGACGGCTTGGAAGCTACCCTGGCCGGCGACACGCCATAGCAGACTGGCCGCGATGCCCTGCGGCGTCTCGTCCGACAGCCGCGCGGTGATCGTGACCGCCTGGCTGGATTGAGGCACGGCCGGCTGGTGCAGGACGTCGCGGATGACCGGCGCGATGTTCGCGGCAGCCACGGAGTTCACGCGCCCCGGCGTCCCGCCGTCCGGCTGGCTCGACGCCCAGTTCGCCCCGTCGTCGTTCGTTGTCGACAGGTTGATCAGTTCCAGCGATTTGCCACCCCCGTTGTGCGGCGCCGACCAGACCCAGCCCTTGTGGCCGTTGTCATCAGGTCCGGGAGCCCGTGTGGCCCAATCGCCTTCGTTGGAGTATTCGACGCGATCCACGGTCGCGCCGCTGAGGTCCACCAGTTCAATCGCCTCGCCGTTGTTGCTCAACGTGCCTTGCCAGCCGCCCACGACGTTCGCGACACCGGGATACTTCGCCTGGAAGACGGCCAGGTCGGCGGCGATGACCAGCTGTCCGCCCGCCGGGATCGTGTAGTCCGGCAGCGTGAAACTCACACCGCGCGTCAGCTGCCAGTCCTTCACGCTCAGCGCGCTTTGCCCCCGGTTATGCAGTTCAATGAACTCCTCCCGGATGTTCTCCGCGTCCAGGATGCCGGCGCGAGGCAGGCTGTACATGACTTCGCTGATCACGACCGCGCGGGCCGCGTCGGGAATCGGCACACCGTTGGCCGCGCCCGGAGTCGCCTGCGGGAAGTAGCCCCGCTGCTGTCCATTCACGCTCAATCCGTACGATACGTCGTCGGTCTGCGCAGGATAGGCCGGCGCGTACGCGAACTCCACCGTCGCTCCGTCCGGCTTCATCAGCGCCAAGTACTCGCCGTCCGCCGACAGCTTGAAGTTGGTGTGCAGCGGCTGGCCGGCCGCTGCCCGGTCCTTGCCCGACGCCCAGACCAGCAGGTGTTGACCCGGGGTGAGCGACGTGGAGGGCAGTGCCCAGCGCGTCGAGTCGCCGGCGTTGTCGGTCAGGAAGTAACCATTCAGGTCCACGGACGCGCTGCCGTCGTTCCGCAGTTCCAGCCAGTCGGCATAGTCGCCATCGGCGTCCGCAATCGTGGAGTTGTTCGAGGCCATCAACTCGCTGATCACCACCGCCATCACCTGCCGCGACTCCAGGCTCTCCAAGGCGAACCGCGCATGTGGACGCGCACGCGGGCGACGCCGGGCCAGTCGACTGGGGCGGGCCGGGGATCGATCCACCGCGCCCCGGTTGACATCCGCTTCCGCGACTGGCGTCACCTTGTTGTTCTGTTCGCGCGCACCGTTCCCGGCAGCCGCCAGCTCCTGTCGCCTCATCGTCTGATCCCTTTCCGAACCCAAATGGAGAGAGTGCCCCTGGTCCTGTCCGCCCGCGTGGCGCCTTCGCGCGACGCACTTCGATTCTCCGTTCCGCGGAGGCAGGGACGAGTCGCTGCCGGAAGTGCTGTCGTGGGAACGCGGGTCGACAGTTGTCGATCGTCGCGGTCTTTCTGGGGTCTGCGTCGCGGTCTTCGCAGCGATTTGGCAACGCGCCTCGCAAGTCGTCAGCGTGGCTGTGGCGAACGACGTTCTGGCAGTTGCCGCGTCGATGCCTGCGGCCATCGCCTGACCAGAAACAGACCCGGCCGCTCGGCGAACCCTCCTGGGGCGCGCAGAGTCCGACCTTCGCGATCAATCGCTGAAGATCATGTTAAGGGATCCAGCACGCCGGGCCAAGGAAAAAGATGTATGACGTTCCGAGCGCGAGCGTCCTGCGGAACAAGGGACGAGCGGAGGATGGCGGGGAGCCAGCCGGGTTGTGGCCCTGAGACACTGTGGCCCTGAGACGCGGTGGCCCTGAGACGCGGTGGCCCTGAGACGCGGTGGCCCTGAGACGCGGTGATTGGACGCGCAGAAGCCCGGAAAGCGATGGGCCGGGAAGCGTCCCAAGACGAAACCGCGAGAAGCTCCTGGGAACTCCTCGCGGTCGTGGTTCGTGGCCGGAAGGTTGGTTGGCACACGGGGTGGACGGGTTCTCCGTTCGTCCGCAGTGCGTTTCTCCGTCAAGCGTGGGGCGCCGTGTTGGGCGCCGCCGCTGCATTACTTCATGGCTTGGATCATCTTCAGGATGGCCACGGTGGCTTCGGCCTGGGTGACCCGCAGCTTGCTCTCCGGAGCTCCCGTATTGCTTTGGTTGTCCATGGCCTCGATCCGCTTGACGATCTCCAGCTTGGTCTGCGCGGCCGACAGCTGCTTGTCGACGATCGCTCGCAGCACCGACAGTTTCGCCTGGGCCGTTTCGGCGTTGACCTGGGCGACCCGCACCTCCAGTCCGGTGATCACGGCGTTGGGGCGGAGGTTTTGCAGGGTATCGAGCGTCAGCTTGGCGGTCTTGTACTCGCGCAGGGCGTCGGCGTACGACGTCGCCAGGCGAATCAAGTCGTCGGTCACCGTTTCGAGTTCCTGCAGGGGAACCATCTCCGCGAGCGGGACAGTTTGGGCGGCCACAGGCCGACCGAGGTCGGCAAGGCCGACCAGGGTCACGGCCAGCAGCGCGGCCAGGAGGCCTGCGCGGCGCTGCGCCGGAACGGCGGGGTGTCCAGTGGTGTGGTCCGAGCCGACGGCCGAAGTCAGTAGACGGGACATGCGAGGTTCTCCCTCCAAGGGCTTGGATGAGTTGATTTTAGAGATCGCCGACTCGGCCGCTGCCGGCCGGCTGGGGCTCCGTCCAGGACGGGCCAGTGGTTGGAGCATAGTTATACGATTTTCCCGCCGCGTTCGCCGACTTCTTCAGGGTCGCCGCAGGAGACCGGTGGCGGGCTGGCGGTTGCAGGGGCAACGCTTGAGGCAGCGTCGGCGCAGCACCGCCGACTTGCAAGGGTCCGGGCATCGGTCCCGGGACCGGCGTCTCCATCGGCTCCTCATCCCCGACCCGCTGGAAGAAAACTCCCGAGGCAGGGGCCACGCCGGAGGCAGCGTTCTCCGCGGCGGGCACGCTGTCCGTTGGAGGTGCCTGCGGGACGGGTTCGTCTCCCACGGTCTGGAAGAAGGGCTTGGCCGTTGTCGCCGACGCCGGGACTTCGAGGATCGGAGCGGCGGTCGTCTGCGGAATCGGTGCGAATCCAGCCGTGACGCCAGCCGGGTCCGTCGCCATCCGCGGTACTCCGAAGGACGACGGTTCTGCCTGGGGCAAGGAGACGGGGTCGGCGGGCAGGGCGGGGGCAACGGAGCAGCATTGCGGGCAGAGTTCCTCCACAATGCACTCGGTGACCGGCACCTGCGTGATGATCGTCTTCCGCATCAGTTTCTTGCGCACGCGTGTGTCGCAGGCCCCGTGCAGTTTGGAGAACCAGGAGGCGGGGCCATGACCACCGAGGAGTCCGCTTTCGGGATCGTCGCAGAGCACGGCATGGTCGCAAGTTTCGCTGCAGCTTGGATCGTCGCAGGCCGGGTCGTCGCAGGCCGGATTATCGCAGCCCGCACCGCTCCCCAGCCCGCAGAAGCGGCTCAGCAGTCCACTCAGGCCGCACTTCGACGAATGAGGCGGCAGGCAGACCTCACGGCACGCCTCTCCCCATTCCGTGCACTCGACGCTCTTCGTCGTGCAGAGGGTGCGGCACACGCGTTGCGTGGCACACTGCGCGCCGCACCGGGAGCAACCGGCGTGGAGTTCCGCGGTCGCGGCCAGGCTGGCCATGGTCATCAGGATCGCATGCAGGATCGTTCTCATGATAGGCTGCTCCCGTCGCGGCGACTTCGAGAAGCCACCGCCAAGGCGATGCTTCGGCAAGGCGTTTTCTGGTGTGCGGATGGAACTGGGGTCGGTGCCATTTTTCGGTGCCGTGGTTCGATGCCGCGGTTCGGTCTCACTGCGAGCCCATGTCCGCCGGTTGGCTGGCCGCGGTGCACCTCACACTAGGGTGCATCCGAGGCCGACAGCAACCTGGATCCGCGTACCGGTGGGTCGGGATCGAGGAGCGGAGTCCTAGAAGTCGACTTGGAATCGTGCACTCAAGGCATCGCCCTCGGCGGTTTCCAGGTCGCTGACCACGCTGTTCAGCGCGATCGGGTGGACCCAGTTGAACATGAGTCGCGAGTGCGGGTTCAGGTACCAGTTCATGCCGACCGTGATGTCGTTCAGTTGCTGGTCGTTCACGGCACTCAGGTCCATGTACGACCAGCGGGCCGCGACTTCCCAGGCACCCCAACCGGCGCTGGTGCCACGAGGGGTCGGTACGAACCAGGCGTTCTCCAGCGGGACGAGTCGATCGAAGACGCCCTGTCGGCGATCGTACGGTCGGTGCTCGCCCGTCAGGAAGTAACTGGCCTGCGTGTAGGTTCCATAGAAGTTCATCATCCCCAGCGTCGTGTCGTCGAGGCTGGTCCAGATGAACTCGTTCTGCAAGGAGAGCGGTCCGTGGACCCAGGCCAGCTCGGTGGCCGTTGTGTGGAACGAAGCCGTGTCGAGCGTGCCGGTGCTGATCAGCGTCTCGCCACGGTGGATTTCGGCGCGAGCATTGAACTCCACCGGACGGATGCCCTCGGTGGGACGAAGCGGATCGTCGACGACGCGAGGACGTGAGAAGGCGTAGCCGAGGCCGGTGTGCATCATCGAACGCCCTTCCGATGCCTGGTCGTAGAAGGGAGTCGCGGTCACGCGGCCGATCAGCCGGTAGCCCTGGTTGTCGTTTTCGATCGCTCGCAGGTTCTCGCGCATCTCATACGCGAAGATACCGTAACTCCAGGTGATGTCCTGCTCCACCGTGTGATTGCTGGCGGACAGGCCGTACTCGCGGCCCGGCAGGAACCGGGATGCGAAGCTGCGTTCGAGGAACGTCAGGGAGTTGCTGCTGGTCTGGCCGTCCAGGCCGATCGGCGTGAAGTAGTGGCCGACCTTCACCGTTCCGAGGCCGGCGACATCCCGCATGCCCAGGTAGGCGTCCTTCAGTTCCACGCCACCGCTCACCAGGCCCGACGTGTCGGTCTGGATATCCGTCTGCGGCGCCAGCCGACCCTCCGGCGCGAACTCCAGTTCAAGCTGGTAGAAGTAGACGCCGTAGCCTTCACCGGCCGCCATCAGGCGCAGACGCCGGAATTCGATGTAGTCGGATTGGCCGCCGGTGAACTGCGAGTCATCGGCCCAGGTGGCCCAGTCGCTGTGGATACGACCACCCCATCGCAGGCTCAAGGGCTGCCCCTTGGTCTCAATCCACTCCTCGCTCGACGTGTCGACTCCCACCTCCGTCTGTTTGGCGACCTCACGCACCCGCTCGATCGCGCGCCGGTTGTCGGCGCTGGGCTCCAGATTCAATACCTGCTCGTGGAGCTCGTTCGTCAGGTCCGGATGGTTTTCGTGCCAGAACCGGACCGCCGGATCGGGCTGTTGGCCCGAGGAAGGAATCGTGGGGCCTAAGGGCACGGCGGCCGATGCGGACCAGATGTCCGCCAGCGGATCCGGGGCGACCGGTTCGTCTACAAACGGATCCGTCTGCAGACCCGTCGAAGGCAGGATGCCGGCCTGACCCTGAACGGAGTCTGGAACGGTGCCCTGAGCCGAAAGCGACCCGGGCAACCCAACGGTTGCCGCCAGCAGAGCGATCCAAGCTAGTCGTGAGTGTCTCATGCCGTTCACAGCCCTTATCCCTCGTGAACGTCGGTACGCCTCGACCCGTCGCCATGTAGTCCAAGCGGCAAGGCACTCCGACCCTCGTGCTCCTTCATCGGAACGTGAGACTGGAGGACTTAATCCGAATGTAGCGGTCGGGCCGCGAATGTCGGTTTGGCGGGCATTTCGGCTGGAAGCGGTTGTAGGGCAGGATCGCGAAAGCGGAGACGGTAACGACAACCGCACGGACGCCCTTCTGTCGCCTTTGGCTTCACCCCGGCGACTCCCGGCCGTTCCCCACGAATTCACCCCCCAACGGAACGGGGTGTCATGGGTTTCATGCGAGCGATGGGCGGTTTGGGTTGCTAAGTCAAAAGGGGGTGACTTTTTGTGAAGCCGTGGTTAAGATGGCCGGACCCGGGTTGGAACTGTGAGCCGAAAAAACGAACGGGAAGGATAGTTCGGGGGCGGTTGAGTGTTTAGACTGGGGTGGTTGGGGTAGATCTGTGGACCGCAGTGGCACCCGAGGGTCGACCGGCAAGGAGCGGGTGGGCCATCGTTTCGGGGGAGGTTTTGCGGGTGCGCGGTCCCCGCGATGAGGCGTCTAGGCAGACCAATTTATTAAGAGTCGACGCATATGATGGGGCGGAAAGCGACAGTGATCAGAACCCCGCTGGTGGTTCGCCTGCAGCGCTTTGCGCACTCCGCATTGCCCGTCGTCATCTTCTTGATCACCGCCGCAGCCGTTCTTTCGCTGTGGCGTCGGAGTGTGGGCACGGCCAACGTCCTGGGGCGGGTCGAAGCCACTCGGGTCAACATCACGGCCGGGGTCGCGGGCACCCTGCTGGAAGGCCAGTTCCGGCCGTTTCAGAAGGTCCAGGCGGGGGATGTGCTTGCCCAACTGGATGACGCCCCGCTGCGAGCCCAGTTGGAAGCTCTGCGTGGCGACGTGGCCACCTACCAGAAGGAGCTGGAGAGCACGATCGCGGAAACCCGTGTCGAGGATTCGGACCGGCAGCAGAACCATCTTCGGCAGTCGGCCGAACTGGCGGCGGAGGTGGAGCGTTGTCGGCTGGAGGTGGTCGACCGACACGCGACGATCCAGCAGGCACGCGTCGAACTCAGCCGCCTCAACCAGCAGCTCAAATACATGCAGGCCCTGTCCGAAGCGCAGGAAGGAGTCATCTCGAAGTCGCAGTTGGAGCAGGTCACGGTGGAACGCGACGCGATCGAGAAGCTGGTCCGCGCGCACGAGCTGTCGTACGAGCAGGCGCAGGCGAATCATAAGGCGGCGTTGCAACGCAAGGAAGAGCTGCCGCCGGTGGAGAACGCCGAGATTGAACAGCTGTTGGCGCCCATCAAGGCGTCCGTGGTGGCAGCGGAGGCGCGGGTGCGTTAGGTGGAGGCGATGCTGGAGTCGCTGAAGGTGCGAAGTCCGATTGAGGGCACGATCTCCGCCATCTTCTACTTCCCGGGACAGGGGGTGCGTCCTGGCGAGCCGATCATGACGGTGGCTGCGGAGAAGCCGAGCCACATCACGGCCTACGTTCCGCCCCACACGCCGTTGCAGCTGAAGCCCGGCGCTACGGTCAATGTCCGCGTCCGCTCGGCCGGCACGTCGGTCTTCCAAGCCACCATCCGGGATGTGGCATCGCAGTGGGAACCGCTGCCGTTGGAACTGCTTCGCGACCAGAACGTCGTGCAGTTGGCGTTGGCGGTGCAGATCGAGATACCGGCGGGAGCATCCGTTCGACCGGGTGAACTGGTCGACGTCATGTTTCCCAACTCGCCCCGGAATACCCCCTAGCGATTCCGCTGCTCCCTAGACGCTCCACGGCCACTTCTGCGGGCCGCGCTGGGCCGACGCCGAGCGCTACCGCGGCTTCATCGACCCGTTTGAGGCGGGCAGTCGCAGCAGGTCCCTCTCGGCGTCTTCCTTGAGTCGCGAGAGATACGGGTTGTCCGCCGCCAGCTCGATGATGGCCTCGTAGATCCTGCGGGCGCTTGCCGGGTTGGAGGCGGTGAGTTTCGTGGCCTCCTGCAGTCGATCCAGGAGCAGTCGGCGCGTCTCCTCATCACGGGCCTCCCGCTGTTCCTTGAGGTCGTCGATCTGCTGCTGGATCACCCGCAGCACCTGCCGATCGTAACCGCGGGTGGCGGGAGCGTCGTCCGGGTAGAGTTCCAGCAGTCGCTCGAGGCGTCGGGCGGCTTCCGTTGGATTGCGCGGTATTTCGCGGACCGCTTCCAGATACATCCGTTCGAGTTCGGACCGGGCCTTGGCGTTCCGTTGCGCTTTGGTCTGCAACTGACGCTGCAGCCGCATCCCCTCGATCTCCTCGCGCAGTCCCGTGACTTCCTCGGCCCTTGGGTCGTCGGGATACAGTTCCAGGAAGCGTCGAATCTCCGGTTCGACTCCCAACAGCAGGCGGCGATCATCTTCGTTCCGCTGGGCGTCGATGCGGGCGTGAAGGTCATTGGCGGTGGGGGGCAGGCTGAAGTACCAGCCGAGGCCGCCGAGGCCTAGGAGGGCCAGCAGGAGCATGGAGACGCGGAAGAAGCTGTCTTGGTTGAACCCGGAGGCGGTTTCCGTGGGCTTGTTGGGTTCCACGGCCGTGAAGTGGTCGTTGCTGGCGCGGATCAGGTCTTCGTTCGTGGTGATGACGGTAACGTTATCGAAATCCTCCGTGTCGTCGAGGACGTCGTGAAGCGGCCGGGTGGGCCGTTGGGGCATGAGTTCGCCGGAGACCGGGAGTCGCCGCGTGGTGGCCGTGGCGTTCGCCTCGTCCTCGTCCGACGGTCGCCCGTGCGTGACACCCGAGGCGCGCGCGTTGAACGTATCTTCCCCGGCGCCGGTCGCGCCGGCGGGCAGCGAGAGCGCTTGTTCGACGGCCCGCAGTCGGTGCGAGGCCACTAGCGCGGTCGCGATGCGTTTGGAAGGTTCTTTCGTGAGCAACTGGTCGATCAGCAGTTCGAGTTCCACGGGGACTTCCGGCACCAGTCGCCGGATCGGAACGGCCGACTCGTACCGCAATTTGTGGACCACTTCGGGAATCGACTTGCCCGTGAAGGGCGGTTTGCCCGCGAGCAACGCGTACAGGACGCACCCCAGGCTGTAGAGGTCGGTGCGCGGACTGACCGGCTGTCCCTCGGCCTGCTCCGGCGCCATGTAATCGGCCGTGCCCAACACCGAGTCGCTGGTGGCTCCCGAAGCTCCGAACAGCTTCGCGATGCCGAAGTCCAGCAGCTTGACCTGTTCGTCCGGGGTCAGCAGCAGGTTGGCCGGCTTCAGGTCGCGGTGGATGATGCCATGGTCGTGCGCGTGTTTCAGCGCGCCGCAGATGTCGATCGCAATCCGAGTGACCTCGCGCCAGGTAAAGTGCCGGCCCTGCCGCAGCTCCTCCTGCAGGCTGTTTCCCTGGATCAGCTCCATCGAATAGTACAGGTAGCCGTCCTGTTCCCCGAAGCCGTGCATCTGCACGATGTGGGGATGATGCAGCTGCTTGAGCGACTCGATCTCAGCCTGAAAGCGTTCGCGGAAGTCGGGGTCGGCGGCCAGCGGCGGCGACAGCACCTTGACGGCCGAATCGGGGCCCGTTCCCGACGCATGGGTCTGGCCGGGCACCGCCTCCAATGCCTCGGCGGCGTACACGGTTCCCATACCGCCGCGGCCGAGCACGCGTGTCAGTCGATAGGGGCCGAGCACATGGTGGAGCAGGGGGTCCTTCATGTGGTCGCCAACCCGGTTGGATGTCGCGTGGGAGAAACAGAAGAGGTCGGTCACCGGGCCTGCGGGCTCGTCCTCCGGCACAGCTCCGTGGCCTCTTCGGAATGAACCGGACCCGGAAGGGGCCCGCTCGGGAAACCCCCGCCCGGTATCTTGGGCGGATTCGGCCCGCCCGTCAATGGACGGAGCCCGCAGGCATGTCTTCCCCACGCATCCTGGTGGCTTCTCCGCCTCAGGCATCTCTGCCGCCCGTGGTCATGGCCGCGGCGCGATTTTCCCTCGGCCGCTGTCATGCAAGCTAACTTCCTCTCAGGGTCCCCGGTCCCGACCGGGCGGCCCGCAACTTGGCGTGCGTCGGCAGACCTTGCCGGCGTTGCCCACCTCCTGTCCTTCGTTCGATCGTTTCCCGTCTATTCCGTTTTCCGATCCGCACCCTCGGCCCGCCGGCCTTTCCCGTCTCACCGGCAGCGTCCGAGGCACCAGCCGTCGAATCGACTTCGCGTCGCTGGGTCCTGTCGTCGAACTGAACGCAATCGGCCTATCCCGAGCATCCGTTGTGTTGGCGCGCCGCGATCCTGATTTCCGCGCGGCCACCGGCTCGAACTATTGACGGTCGGAAAGCGTTTTGGATAAACGAACGTATGGCACAGGACGTGCTCGAAAAAGTGTAACCACAGGAGTGGAAGCAAGTCCTTCCAACGCGGGTCGCCGGCCGACCGCGGGCGGAGGACGATTCGCGGATGGAACTCCACGAAAGCAGTCAGCCGGGAGGGCTTCGGTTCGAGAGGAACTCGAGCTGGCAGGTCGTGTGACGGACCGCAGGTTGGTTCCTTACCCTTCAATTGGTCGCTCATTCGGTGGAGATCATTTCCATGTGGTCGCGGTTCTCGCGAGTCGTGAGTACAAGCACAGTCGCCGTGTGCATGCTGACGGGCAGTTTCGGTCACGCCGAAGCGGCGCCGGGAGCAGCAACGTCCGAAACCAAAGTCAGTGGAACTGCGACCCGGGATTCCGACCGCAGTGCGGGGAGCGCCTCCAAGATCCATCGCGTCTTTAAATTGCCGACGCCCGAACTGGAATCGTCGGCGGCCGCGCCGGTCGTCCAGGATTCCCTGGAACCCGTCCTGGAAATGGCCCAGCAAGCGCATCGCCAGGTGCAGGCCAACATCCGGGACTACTCCTGCATCCTGGTCCGTCGAGAGCGTGTCGAGGGACGCCTGGGCAACCATGAATTCATCTTCGCCAAGATCCGCCATGCGGTGGTGGAGGCGGGTCGCGAGGTGACGCCGTTCTCGGTCTACCTGAAGTTCCTCAAGCCGTCGTCGGTCGCCGGCCGCGAAGTGCTCTTCGTGCAGGGGCAAAACGACGGCGAAATGTTCGCGCGTCGCGGCGGTACTCGTTTTGCCTTCGTCACGACCAAGCTGCGCCCGGACAGCGAACTGGCGATGCGCGGCAATCGACATCCCATCACCGAAATTGGCGTCGACAATCTGCTGTCCCGCCTGATCCAGTCCGCCAAGGATACGCTCGAGGAGCCCTGTGAGGTGCAGTACCTGCCGAAGGCCAAGATCAACGGCCGCGCCTCGCTGGGGATCGTGGTGACGTACAAGGAGCAGCGGCCCGACCAGCCGTACTACCAGGCCAAGATCTTCGTCGACGAGGAACTTCAGGTGCCGCTGCACTACGAGTCGTACGACTGGCCGTCGGAGGGTTCCAAGGAGCCGCCGCTGCTGGAGCAGTACACCTACACGAAGCTGCAGATCAACCAGGGTTTTTCGGAAGCCGACTTCAGTGAGAACAACCCGGAATACCATGTGAAGTAGCCGGCGAATGTTTGCCGGCCAGTGAAGTAGCCGGCGAATGTTTGCCGGCCAGTGAATTAGCCGGCACCAGGATTCGCCGGTGAGTGAAACAGCCGGCGGAGGCTGCCGTCGGTGCTGCTCCAGAAGGTCGCCGATTCTGCTGCTGCGACGGCGGAGCTGCTGCGGTGCGGATGCAGGCCGAGAGCGGGCCGTTCCAGGCCACGTCGGTATCTTGGAAGTTCAAGACGAGCAGGCCGGCCGGGTGACACGCATGACGCCCGGTCGGTCTGCCTTCGTCGCGGACGCTGCCGCCTTCGACGCGGGACGCAGATCGGCTTGCCCGACCGCGGTCAGGCAACTCGGCGCAGGGACACCGTGTCGACTTCCGTCTGTTCCGGGAAACCAATGCGCGCCGCGATGGCGAAGGGACGATGGCCGTCTCGCTGGTAGTACAGGCGGGCGCTCACCTCGCCCAGCAGCCCCAGGCTCAACAGCTGGATGCTTGAGAGCAGCGCGAACACGCCCAGCAGCAGCAGGGGGTTGCCCGTCATGTCGACGCCGCCCAGCAGCTTCATCAGCAGCGTGCCGGCGATCAGCATCATCCCGGCGAGGCCGCTGTAGGCGGCCCAGCGGCCGAACAGCCGCATGGGATTGGCGAAGTAACTCTGCATGTACTTGACCGTGCACAGGTCCAGCAGCACCTGCAGCGTACGGCCGATGCCGTACTTGCTGGTTCCGAATCGACGCGGATGGTGGCGCGTGGCGACTTCGATGCAGCGCGCGCCGCGGGCGGCGGCCAGGATCGGGATGAACCGGTGCATCTGGCCGTACAGTTCCAGTTCCTGCGCGATGTCCCGCCGCATCGCCTTGAGTGTGCAGCCCAGGTCGTGGATGGGCACCTGAGTGGCCCAGGAGATCAGTCGGTTCGCGATGCGCGAGGGAAGCTTGCGATGCAGCCAGGCGTCCTGGCGGTCGACCCGCCAGCCGTGGGCAAGGTCATAGCCTTCGTCCAGCTTCGCCACCAGCTTGGGGATGTCCCGCGGGTCGTTCTGCAGGTCGCCATCCAGCGTCACCACGACTGCACCCCGCGCATGCTCCAGCCCCGCCTGCATGGCCGCCGTCTGGCCATAGTTGCGTCGGAACAGCACGGCCCGCACCCGCGGGTCCGCCGCCGCCAGCTCCGCCAAACGCTGGCGACTGCCGTCGCGCGATCCGTCATCCACGAAAATCAACTCGTACTCGTCCCCCAGGTAGTCCAACGCCGCACGCAACTGCTCATGCAACGGCTCCAGGTTCTCACGCTCGTTGTAGATCGGAATGACGACAGACACGTTCATGGGAGGGAAGTTCCTGGCGAGGTCCGGACCGATTCGAGAGTCTTGTAGCGGCCCGTGGCGGAAGCCGTCAATGCGACTTGGCTCGCGGGCCTGCTAGCGACCTGCTCCCCCGGCGGCGGCTGCGACGCGGTGACCCTTGGCCGACCTGGGGAGTTCCCGGGTGCCGCTCGCCGGGGACATCCCGATTTCGTTTCGCCCCCTTTGATCCGGCTTGGCTTCTTCGGCAACAATGGACCGCTGGCTCCGGATGACGATTCCGGACAGGGGACCGGGACGTGGTTGGCCGGGATGGGGTGGGGAGAGTCGGGCATGAAGATCCTGTATCTGGACTGTGCGAGCGGAATCAGTGGCGACATGATGCTGGGCGCTTTGGTGGACGCGGGGGTTGACCTGGCCGAGATCCAGGCCGGCGTCGATTCGCTGGGGGTCGCTGAATGCCGGCTGGAATGCGTGTCCGTGAAACGCCACTCCTTCCGCGCCACGAAGCTGACGGTGCACCACCCCGAACAGAAGGCGCATCGCCATCTGCACCACATCACCGACATGATCGCCGGCAGTCGCTTGACGGCCGCGCAGCAGGATCTCGCCGTGCGGATCTTCACACGCCTGGGGGAGGCCGAGGCCAAGGTCCACGGCTCGACGCTGCAGAAGGTGCATTTCCATGAAGTCGGCGCGCTGGACTCGATCGCCGATATCGTGGGCGCAGCGATCGGCATCGACTTGCTGGGCGTCGACCGCGTCGTCTGCTCGCCCGTACCGACCGGATCGGGGTACATCCAGATCGCCCATGGACGCGTCTCGGTCCCGGCACCCGCGACGGCCGAACTCCTGATGGGCATTCCGCTGGCCGAGTCCCCGGTGGTTTCGGAACTGACGACGCCGACCGGAGCCGCGATCGTGGCCACCGTCGCCCACGCCTTCGGCCCCGTGCCGCCCATGCGGATCGAGAAGATCGGATACGGAGCGGGCGACCGTGACTTTCAGGAGCAGGCCAATATCCTGCGGATCCTGCTGGGCCGCGATGCCGGGTCCGTCGTCACCCAGGACCAGGTCACCGTGCTGGAAACGAACCTCGACCAGGCCACGGCGGAAGTCATCGGCCATTGCGCGGAACGCCTGATGGCCGAGGGAGCGCTGGATGTCTTCACCACGCCGATCCAGATGAAGAAGAACCGCCCCGCCTGCCTGCTGACCGTGCTCTGCAGTCCCGCCGATGAGGAACGCTTGGAGGCGATCCTGTTCGCGGAGTCGCTGACGCTGGGGGTCCGGCGATGGCGGGCCGACCGCCGCAAGCTGCCCCGCGAGGCGGTGGAGCTGGAGACGCCCTGGGGTGCCCTGGCCGGCAAGCGGATCCAGATGCCCGACGGCTCGACTCGCGTGGCTCCCGAATACGATGCCTGCCGCGCCGTCGCCCAGGCCCATAACTTGCCGCTGCAGGCCGTCATGGATGTCGCCAAGCACGCGCCGATCCGTTAACCTTGGCGAATCGCTGCCGGACTTGGCCTTCACGCCCAGGCCCGGGATCGAAGTCCCGAACCGCCGGGCCGCTCGACGCACGGGGATTCGCCAATCGCATCTGCCCGTTCACCGGAGAGCCTTGTCACGACGAGGTGCTGGCGCGCCGGCGAGCGTGCCTTGTCTTGAGAGAAGGAGGCTTGAAGGCCTCGGTCTCTGGAGATTGTCCGGCGCCCGTCCAACTCGTTCGCCTTCTCCTCTCCCGCACTTTTAGCCCGTCATCGCAGAAAGACGAATCGCCATGCTCCATCGAACTTCGATCCGTGCCCGCCTGAGCGCCGCGGCGCTGCTTGTCGCGTTCCAGGCCGGTTGCGCTCCCTCCACGACCGCTCCCCAAGATGGCGCTGCCCAGTCCGCTAATGCGGCCAAGTCGTACGAGCCGGCGGATGAGCCGGTCGCCGAGCAGAAGAGGCCCGCCGCCGAAGAGGCGGCTGCCGCGACTGCGGCCGGGTCCGCTGCGGCCGAGTCCGCTGCGGCGGGCGAGTCGGCCACGGCGGCGGAAGCGGCGGTTGAGACCACGGCGGAAGCTGCACCGCAGGAAGGTGATCCGGCGGCCGCTGCGGGTGAACCCGAGACCATGGAGGACTTCCAGCTGAAGATCCGTGAAGCCCTCAGCCAGAACGACCTGCAGGGTACCCTGGGCTGGATCCAGAAGGCGCGAGCCAAGTTTCCCGAGGACCGCGAACTGCAGGTCAACGAACTCTACTTGAGCTTGGTCGCGGATACGCAGGAGGCCGATTCGGGCGAGCCGGCCGAGATGGCCGCTCGGTTCCTCAGCACGGCCAAGCTGGCCGAGGCGTTCACGGCGACCGATGAGGACCCGCGCACCGCACAACTGCTGAGTGTCGCCTTCTTCCACCAGGCGCGAGGACTGGCCCAGGAAGGCAAGGCGACGGAAGCGGTGCAGGCGCTCGAACGCGCCGTGGCCAAGGGCTTTAACTCGCTGGCCGACATCGGTTCCGATCGCTACTTCGCCGCCGTCCGCGAGAAGCCGGAATTCGCCGACGCCTTGAAGCGTCTGGAGGCGAGCATCCGCGAGGCGATGAAGAAGGAAGCGAGCAAGGAGATTGCCGAGGCCGAGTCGTTCGACTTCGACTTTGAACTGCCGAACCTCGAGAATGCGACCGTGAAGCTCGCTGATTTCCGCGGCAAGGTCGTGATCGTCGATGTCTGGGGCACTTGGTGCCCGCCGTGCCGGATGGAGATCCCGCACTTCGTGAAGCTCAAGGAAACCTATCCCGACGACCTGGAAATCGTGGGCATCAACTATGAGAACGAAGCGGCCGAGGAAGCGGTGCCGAAGATCCAGCAGTTCATCAAGGAGCAGGGGATCAACTATCCGTGTGTCCTGGGCGATACGATGACGCGCGACCGGATTCCGGAGTTCCAGGGTTTCCCGACGACGCTGTTCATCGACCGGACGGGCAAGGTCCGGCTGAAGGCCGTGGGCTACCACCCGTACGAGAAGCTGCAGGCCTACCTCGACGTGCTGCTGGCTGAGGAAAAATCCTCAGGCTGATCCGGATCTAGATCCGAGGACGCGTCTGGCCGAACGCTGGGCCAGACGCCAGGCCCCTCGCCACAGGCCGTGGTGACACGTACCGTCTTCCTCTGGGCCATCATTTCTCTGGGCCAGCCCTTCTAGGC
>CAZUJM010000025.1:0-7069 GCA_964620405.1 uncultured Pirellulaceae bacterium
CCAGGTTCCACAGCGCCTGCCGCACCCGGTCCACGTCGACGGTGGCGCGCGTCGCTCGCGATGGCCATCATCGGCCCGCGTTCTACTTCACCGCCGTCGCGGGCTGGCTTTCGGATGTCTGCTTGGCCGATGAATCCTGCGGATTTGGTTCATCGGCCAGGTGTTCATCGAAGAAACGCAGCATGAGTTCCTGGCAGTAGTCGTTGGCGGGGCGGGCCGCATCGAGTGTGTGCGGCCAGCCCTCCAGCCTCGCGTATTCGTGCGCGATTCCCAGTTCGCCCAGGCGCTTGGCGAGCAGGTCGGCCTGGTCGACGGGAACGACATCGTCCAGCGTGCCATGCACGATGAGCGTGGGCGGGTCGTGCGCGTCGAGGTGGGTCAGCGGCGACGCTTCTTCATAGCGTTTCGGATTCTGGTCGTAGCTCGTGGCCAGGAACTGCTTGACGACACTGGCCTTCTGCCCCATCTCCGTGGTCAGGTCGACGGGGCCGTAGAAGTTGACGACCGCCGCGACCTCGCTGCTGACTCCCGCGTGCCCCGCGTCACCTTCCAAGTGGGGAGCGTCGCAGTAGCCGATCATCATCGCAAGGTGACCGCCGGCGGAACCGCCGATGGCGGCGAGTCGTTCGGGATCGATGCCGTATTCGGCGGCGTGCGCCCGCATCCAACGAACGGCGCACTTCACGTCGTGGATGGCCGCGGGGTAGGTCGCTTCGCCGGAGAGGCGATACGAGACGGTGGCGGCCGCGTAGCCTCGCTGCGCAAAGCGGCGCGTATAGTAGTGGTAGATCGTCCGTTCGCCGCCCTTCCAGGCGCCACCATGGATGAAGATCAGGCCGGGTACGGGTCCGCGCGGATGCTTGGGCAGGTCGATGTCCAGCGTCAAGGCTCGGTCACCGACGCGGCCATACTCGATGTCCTTGATTTCGCGAACGTCCTCCGGCGGTTGCTGCTCCTGCTTGATGAGCGGCAGCAGGCCGGTGGCAACGGCGGCCATGACGGCGGCGCGCGAAGGATATCCCTTCGGTGGTTGGGGAGCCGCGTTGCGCGTATCGGCCTCGGCTTCCGCCGCGGTCGGAGTCGCCGGCACTGTCGGAGGCGGGGAGGCCGCAGATGGTTCCTCGGCACGCAATTGAGGAGGTGACAGGAGCAAGGGAACGCCCGAGAGCAGGCTGGTCAGCAGCAGGGGCAGGAATGGTGAACGTCGCATGCGATCAATTCCGGAGCATGGGCAAGGAAGTTTGGGGGCGGGCTAGAACGGAATCGGAAGCGAGTCGGGCGTCGGGCGGCACCCTCGGTTGACGACCGCCTGAAGGCCCCCGAAGATTCTAGCAGATGCGCGCGCAATGAGCCGAGAACGTTCCGGGGAACTTGCCGATTGGCGAGTGACGCGAGACGTTCGCCAGCCGTCAAGCCGCGCGACGATGCAGGGCCTTCAACTCATCCACCATCGTATGCTGCAGATGGTCGCGCAGGCGATGCAGCGCCCGAGCCGCCTGCATTCCGTCCATCAGGCGATGGTCGTAGGCCAGCGTCAGCAGGCACTCGCCACGCGGGCCCAGCGGGCCGTAGGAGAGACTGCTCGTGCAGACCGTCGGATGGTCCCGGTTGAACACACCCTGGCCGGCAAGCGAGGAGATGCTGAAGGTTCCCAACTGGCGACTGCGGCGACGACCCGAAACGTTCATCACCAGCCACCAGATGAGTCGGCGCAGCGGGCCTGGCATGCGGCTGAACAGCACCTGCTTGCGGAACGTCTTGGCGACCGGTTCCCGCTGATAGCGATCCAGAACGGACTGGACGGCCGTCAACGACTGGCCTCCGGGATTGACGATGCGTCCGAAGCACAGCCGTGGCGAGGGGCTTTCGTCGCGCTGGATCGCGATCATCGCCGTGCTCTGTGCATGCTGGTAGATGTGCGGAAACGGGCAGGCCATGTAGGTCTGGCGGAGGCAGGGGACTTCGTCGGTCACCAGGCCGTAGGCACGGGCGAATACAGCGGCCCACGAAATTCGCGGCGAAGCCAGGGACCGCGAGTTGGCCAGCAGCGACAGGTCGACCATCAGCTCGGCGCGTGCGATCGGGATCCGTCGCCCTATCGACGCGATGTCGCTTGGCAACGCACGGCTGGGGGGAATGAGCGCCCGTCGATCCCGTACCATCGCTGCGACCTCCCTGTCGTCAGGCGTATTGGGTTGCGGCCGCCGCCGGCTGAATGCCGGGGGCTCTCCGAAACTGACGCGGACGTTAGACGATCGCAAGGCACGGGGCAACAGATCTTTGGGGAGAAAAACGGGCAGCCGGGGGCCGGGGCAAGGCGGGAGCGAACCAGCCTCCCGCTCTTTCTGCGACTCAGGCGGTCTCTTCCGCCGGCGGACTGACGACGCCGCACACTTCGTAGTAGCTGGGGGCAGGCGCAGATCCGGCCAGGGCGGCCGCCACGTTGTCCGCGATCTCAAACACCGATCCGTCCATGTTCAGCGTGCGGAAGACAAATCGCACCGACTCGCTCATTCCGCACAACTTCAGCGAGCGATGGCTCGCGGACAGATGTCTCTTGACGCCCAACAGGCTGGAAATGACCGCCGAAGAGATCAGCTTGACGCCTTCAAAGTTAAGAACCAGCAACTGGCACTCGCTGGAGTCGGCGATCTGCATGAGTTCCAGCTTCAGCATCTCTGCCAGAGCGGTTCCCTGCAGGTGGGCATCCACCGGGCGGGCGACAACGGCGAGGGCCTCCTCGCGGATAAGAAAAAAACGGTACTTACTTGATGCGGGTGGGACCATGGTAGTTTCGCGCGCCATTGACTGGCGGAGCGCCCCTCCAACCTACGAACGAAGCCTCTTTCCCTAGGCGTCCGGATCTCTGTCCTCCGACGCCGTGTGAGGCCGTCCAATCTCCGGCGGAGCGGCCCCCTCACGCATTGCATTCTAAGCACGTCAACGCCGATCAGTTCGTTAAGTTGCGAAAGTTCATCGGAACTTCGCGCGGGACAGGATCTCGCAGACGCTAGGGACGACCTGGTTTGCCCAGGGTGGGCTGTTTGCGGCCTTGAAGGTGAGCCCGCCGTGCCGCGAGGGCAGGGCGGGCTGGGGACGACGGGCCTCTACTCGTCTTCGCCGTCTTCCTCCGAGCTGTCCCGCGGCTCGGTCCACTCGCCGAAGATCGAATCGACCGCCTGGGCGGCCGTCGTTGCGGCGGGGTTCTGGACGATTGCGGCGGTCGCCAGGGGAACGGCCGTCGCGTCGCCGGAGCCATGGGCGTTCGACGAGCGGCCGAGGACCGGGTCGAGCCATGGCGTCAGGTCGGCAAGGGCCGCCTGGGCTGCGGGCGTGGCGGCGGAAACGTAGCCTCCGAGGGCGAAGACGTAGACGAAGTCCGCGGTGCTGAAGTCTCCATCACCGTTCCAGTCGCCCTCCTCGAAGGTCGCGTTCTTGGGGATGCCGTCCTCGTATTTGCCGAATTGCATGACGTAGACGAGGTCGGCCGAGTTGAAGATGCCGTCGCCGTTGGAATCCCCGGGCTGGCGAGGGGCTCCGGTCGTGCCGGGGGAACCGAGCGGCTGTTGGCTGGCCTGCCAGGAGCTGGCGACGTTCCAGCTGTTCAGATCTGGATTCGCCGGGTTGATGATCTCCAGGGAGCGGCCGGTGCCATCCGTCGTCGGCTGCCAGGTGTCGGCATAGGTCACTTCGTGCAGCTTCGCGCCCAGCACCGTGACCGTGATCCGTTCGCCGGTGTTGCTGAGTCCGCCGGACCATTCGCCCGCCACCGGCAGGTTGCTGCCGTAGCGTGCCTTGAATGCGTCCTTGTTCTCGACGACCAGCACCGACTTGCCGGGATCCAGCGTGAGGATGGAACCCTCACTGAACTTGAACTCCACTCCCTGCTCGTCAACTCCATTCACGACCCGCACCAGTTCCGTGGTGGCCAGCGAGATGGCGACGTTCCCGGTGTTGGTCAGTTCGACGTATTCGAAGTCGTTGCTGTTGGCGAAACCAGCGGCGATCTCGGCAGCCGTGGGCGCGGCCGGGTTGTACTGGATTTCGGTGAGACGCAGCGAGGCGAGTGTCGGATCGACGGCCGTGCTGGTGACCTTGATCGAATCGGTGGCGATCACCTGGCCCTGGAAGTTGACGGCTTCCAGGTTGATCGTCTGCTGGCCGGGCCGCAGGGGAAGGGTGACCTGCCAGCCGTCCTTGGTGGGCCAGAAGTCGTCCAGCGCCGTATCGGATCCCACCAGTCGAATCTGGCGGACGTCGACCCAGCCCTTGCCTTCCAGGACCAGTTTGGGCTGGTCGGTCTGGATATCCTGGCCGCCATTGGTCGTGATCTCGAAGTTCACCTTCGGGATCTCGCGCAGGATCGTCGAAGCCACCGTGACGTTGCGAGCCCTGGTGGATGGCCCGATCGTCTGGAACGTCTCGTCACCGCCGGCGACGTTGTTGTTCAGCAGGGCCGCGTACTGCGTCGCCCAACGCGTCGCGTAGGCTTCCGTGAACGACCGATTCACCAAGTCCTGCATGTGTCCCCAGTACCGGCGCAGGTTGTGGGGGATGTCGCGGATCTCATCGAGTCGCGACGTGGGCTCGTTCACCTTCTTCAGGCCTTCGGTGAAGTTACACAGGTCGCAGTCCCAGAAGAACGGAATGATCTTTCCGTCCGAGGGACGTTGGAAGATTCGCAGATTCTTGGGACGTCCGAACCCGTAGGTGTCCCAGTTGCCGAAGTAGGCCTGAGTGGCGTAGTGCCGCATCCACAGGTCGACATCCATGACCTCATTGGACGCTTTGAACAGGGCGTCCCCCGTGAGGTGGATGGCTTTCGCCAAGCGGGCGATGGCCGAGAAGTTGTCCTGGTCGCGACTGCTCTTGATCAGCAAGTGGCCGCGGTAGAACTCGGGGTTGTCTCCCTGCTGGTTGACCATGGCCGTGCTGACGCCGATGTCCGCGTTCTGGTTGACCTCCGTGCCCTGCTTGAGGCCTTCCGCTCCGCCGATGGGGCTGGTTGGAACGGTGACGTCGTCCAGTTCCCACTTCGTGCCGTCGGAACCGTTCTCGAACTGTTCGTCGAGGAAGTCGTTCTCATAGCGGCCGAGCTGCAGGATGAACTCCGTGTTGTGGCGCGGGGAGATCAGGTAGGCGACATCGTCGTAGTTGCTGACCAAGCTGCCGCCGGCGCGGTTGACCATCTGCTTCATGACGAGTTCGGCAAGCCCGTTGATGTCCAGACGGATGCTGTCGTGGATGCCGTACATCGCCTGTCCGGCGGGCAGGTCGACCTTGTAGCCGCTGTTGGGGCGGATCCAGCGGCTGCCGGTGAACCGCAGGCCCGCATCGTAGTACGCCGTATCGTTGTAGATCATCGTGATCGGCAACAGCCAGTTGCTCTGCCAGTTCACCTGGTTGAAGAGTTTGTTCTCCTCGGCCTTCAGCATGACGAGTCGCACCCGGTCGATGGGCGTCGAGGGGCCGCGGGTATCGGCGACCTGGTAGAGGGCGCGCGAGTTCTCGCCGGCGGCCGGGAAGGAAGCGGACACTCCCTGCCCGTCCACGGCGGTGACGTAGAACTGCACGACCGCGTTTGACGACTGGGCCGGGATCTTACCGCTATGGAACCCGTCCGGGCCTTGGGTCATGGGCACGGTGTTCCAGACCTGGCCTTCCAGACGCCAGCGCAGCGTGGCCGACGCCACGCCCTGCGGATCGCCGATCCGCGTCCGCACCGTGACCTCCTGGGTCGCCGTGGGGACTGCGGGCGAGTGGCTGAACTGCTGGAAGGTCGGGCCCGCGTTGGCGACCGCCGTCGAGTTGGCGGCACCGGGGGTACCCGAGTTGATCGGGGCATCCATCTGCAGGGTGCTGCCCAGCCGGTTAAACCAGAGCCGGCTGTTCAGCTGCCGGTTGCCGGTCAGCCATTTCACGCGGAACGCGATCGAGTACTCCGCGCCATCGACGATCTTCTCGCCGCTGACAAACGTCGTCTCCGCGTGGTCATGCACGAAGGCCTGGGCGCCCGTGCTGGTGACATGCAGCACCTTGTTGGCGACATTGGCCCGATCCGTTTCCACGATGCCCGAGTGCGTGCCGATCAGACGCCACTTGGCCGGCGCCTTGCCCAAGGTATCGTTCTCGAAGGTCCCGTTCTGCAGCAGCGATCTCGGAGCCGCGCTGCTGGGATCGCGCGTCACCACGATATCGTCGATGAGGAACTCGCCCGCATCCAGCAGCCCGAAGATGAACTCTTGGAAGAGGGCGGCCTGGTTGTAGGCGTCGCGCATCGCGATGCCCTGGAACTTGTGGGTCGTCCACCGGCTGCGGCCGGACTCGTTGCTGGCCGCCCACGACGAAGCCACGTTGTTGTCGGCATTCACGTCGCGCAGTTCCAGGCTTGAACCGGCGCCATCGGCGGCTGTCGGCCACGGTTGCGTGCCGAAATACTCCACCTCGTCCGCGAGGTTCCCCTTGGCATCGACCAGGACAATCTGGTCGCTGCCATTGCTCAGCGTGCCGCTGTAATCACCCAGGATGCGCGCTCCCGGATAGAGCAGGGCGAGCGCCCGGGCGTCCTTGGCCAGCACGATATGCTCCCGCGTGCCCAGGATCGTGCCCGCCGGAATCTCCAATTCCACGGCGTTCTTCAGCTTCCAGCCGCTGATGTCGACCGGCTGGTCGCCCTTGTTATAGAGTTCGATGAACTCCGCTTCATCACGCGAACGATAGGGCTTGCCGGGCACGGCAGGCACGGCGACCTTGCCGCTGGTCAGTTCCATGCCGAACGCCACGTCGCTGGCGGCCGTGGAACGCAGGTGAAGCTCCACGGACAGCGTGTTCTTGCCCGCCTTCAACGCCGACTTCGGCACCTCCACCGGCCCCACGCGCGACGCGTCCGCGATGGAAGCGACCGAGAGCGTGTCCGGCGTGATCGTGCCGGATGGCATGTTGAATCGCAGGATCTCCTCCCCGTTCAGGTAGAAGACCGCTCCCGAGTCAATGATGTGGGAGATGGTCAGCTGGTCGATCGCCGAAAGGTCGGCGGGCATGCCCATCTGGTGGACTAGCAGGATTGCCT
>CAZUJM010000025.1:7079-12384 GCA_964620405.1 uncultured Pirellulaceae bacterium
GTCGGCGGCCGTCATGTCGAAGTCGGGCTGCAGGTAGTAGGTAATGAACCCCGGGGTGTTGTTGGTGGGCGGGCTCAGGGTGGTGCCGAAAGGAACGCCCAGGTTGGCCGTGTCGTAGCCGATCAGGCCCTTGCCCAGTTTCCAGCTGGTGCCGTCGACGGCGTAGGTCTGGGCCTGCCAGCCGCTGGAGAACTTCGCGCCCGTGTCGTTGTAACGCCACTTGTCCCAGTCCATGGTGACGACGTTGGTGCGCGTGTAGGTGGCTGGCTTGTCCGCCACGCCCAGTTCGGGCGGCGGGTTGTACATGATCTCGCTGATGACCACCTGTTCCTGGAAGCTGAACTCGTTGGCCGCCCCGGGCGTCGCCGCCTTCGGGTACTGCCACACGCCCTTCCGCTCGCTGGACCGGCCGCGCAGCTTGCTGTCCACCTGGATGCCATCCAGGATCCGCGCGTCGGGGCCTTCCAGGATCAATCGCGCGTCGTTCGCGACCTTCAGCCCCAACGCCGCCTTGCCGATCGACAGTACCTGGCCCGGGGCCAGCGTCTGCGCGCTGAACACATAGCGGCCGGCCGTCGCGTCCTCGGTACGCAGCACATGCCCCGCCAGCGGCAGCGGCTCCGCACTCACGTTCTTCACTTCGACAAAGAAGTTCGCGTCGTCGAACGCCGCGACTTCGTTGAGAAGCACCGGGGCGGGCGGCAGCACGGCCACGTTGTCCTGCACAACCAGTTCCGCGTCGAACAGCAGGTCGGAGTCGGTCACGGCGAAGTTCAGGCCGTGGATGGCAAGCACGTTGCCGCCGGGACGAAGCAGGTTCGAGAACTTCGAGACGTCGAAGTTCTCGAAGAGAATCGCCTTGGCGGACGAGTTGCTGGAGGTGGCGGTGGAGTTCCATTGCAGCGTGTCGGTGTTGCCACCGCGGCCAGGGGCCTTCGCGCTGGCGATCTCCGTTCCGTTCAAATACGCCACGAATCCGTCGTCGTAACGCATCCGCAGCGTCATGCCCTCGAACGCCCGGTCGGCCGGCATGTTGAACGGCACCCGCATGTACACCGAAGTGGCGGTATCCAGCATGGGCGAGGGCGCCTGCCCGTTCGGCGGCGCGTCGAGGTCAAGGCCGAACAGCGCGTCGTAGTTCGATGCACGCGACGCGAAACCAACGCCCATCTTGCCCGACAGCCAGCTCGCGTCATTGAACGCCGGATCGGTCCAGGTCATTCCCAGGTCGCCGTTCTTCACCACCAGCGCCCGGACCGGCGCCGGCGACGCGATCACCTTTTCGCTCACCGCCGTGCCCGGCCGCACGAAGTTGATTCGGCCCGGCGTTCCGCCGATCTCCGCGCTGAAGGTCCAGTTCCGCGGATCGTCCGTGGCCGTGTCGAACTCTCGCTTTGCCAGCGACGCGCCGCTTCCATCCGCAGCGGCCGGCCAATCGCCCTGGTCGCCGTAGTCGAGGCGATCCATCAGGCGGCGGTCCATGTTGTGCAGGTCGAGCTGCTCGCCAGCGTTATTGAGCGAGCCTGTCCAAGGACCCAAGGCGTCGCGGCCCGTGGCCTTTTTGAAGGCCGCCGGATCGGCCGCCACCACGATATAGCCCTTGCCCGGCACGAACGTATCGGCGGGAAACTTGTAGTCCAGGCCGCCGCTGAGCGTCCAGTCCGAGACGTCCACGTCGACCGTCAACTGGTTGTAAAACTCAACCCACTCCAGCGGCGCGTCTTCCACGCCCGCCGGGTTGTACATCACTTCATTGAAGACCAGGCTGCTGTCGAGAACCTGGCGAGCCTCCAGATGCTCCAAGCCTGCCAGAAAGCTCTTTCGAGAGCGTCGTTTCCTGCGCGTCATGCGGGTACGAATCATGGTATTTCCTGTCGCCTAACGAAGTGTTGTAAGTAAATCGTGTTTGGACCGGAATCGGCCGTGCGTCTGAGGAGGGCCCCGAGACTTCGTCGGGAAATCGCCAGCCTGGCGCCATGCAGGAGCCGGACGCGCTGCGTTCCGCGATCGCTCCCAGGGGCCATCGCAGGCAGACGATCATGCCGTCCCAAGACCACCTGCGGAATCGCCCGCCATCGGGCGACCTCCTCCGGCCTCTCGCGTCGGAACCGACGCTTCTACGAGGCATTCCGGGGGATCAAGCCGCTCGAAGAACGAACATGGCGAAGGGCCCAAAGGAACGCGACTACATGCTACACGCGGATCGCGGGCAACGCCAAACTTTTTACCGGGAACTTTGCGTTCCCAGTGGCTGCGTGTTTCAATCCTTGAACGCGCGACGTGGGCAGGCCAGGTCTTGTTCGCAAGACGGGCCCCGCGACTCGGGGCAGCCTGCCCAGAATCGTGTCGGCGGATGGCTGGGCCTGCGTGGCGAGGTACCTGCAGCGGCGCAGTGCAGCGGCGCAGTGCAGGGCAAAGGCGCAGGGGTTCCATCGTCCGGGCCGCCGGTGCCCTCGGAGGGCCAACGGCTTAGCGTTTCGCGCGTGCGGCTAGCCCGAGCGGCCGAGATGATCCAGCACGCCCGTGACGAGCTGCCGCAGCCTGGGTTCGGCCGCGTTGGCATGGCCGATGATCTCCTCGATCACGGCAGGTCGGAGCGAATCGGGAAAGCACAGGTCGGTGATGATCGAGAAACCGACGACCCGCAGTCCGCAATGCACGGCCACGATGACTTCGGGAATCGTCGACATCGTGACGATGTCCGCGCCGATCGTGCGCAGGAACCGGTATTCAGCGCGCGTCTCCAGGTTCGGCCCCGCCACCGCCACGGCCACGCCTCGATGCAGCGGAAAGTCGTGCTGCCGCGCGACGCGCTGGGCCACTTCGATCAGATCCGGATCGTAGGGGGCCGACATGTCGGGAAATCGAGGCCCCAGGCGATCGTCGTTGATGCCGATCAGCGGGTTGTCGCCCATCAAGTTGATATGGTCGTCGATGACCATGATGTCGCCACAGCGGAAGTAGGGGTTCATGCCGCCGCAGGCGTTGGAGACGATGAGCGTTTCGGCGCCGAGTTCCTTCATGACGCGGACGGGCAGCGTGATCCGTTTGAGCGGATAGCCCTCGTACATGTGGAAGCGGCCTTCCATGGCGACGACCGGCAGGCCCTGGAGGTGGCCGCAGATCAGGCGACCTGCATGGCTGATGGCCGTCGAGCGGGGGAAGTGCGGAAGCTGCTCGTAATCGAACACGCAGGGATCCTGGATCTGCTGCGCGAGGCCTCCCAGCCCCGTGCCCAGGATGATGCCCGCGCGTGGCCGATGTTTCCAAACGGCCGCGATCGCCTCCGCCGCCTCTCGCATCTGGTCGTAGATTTCCAGCATCGAACGGTCTCCTCTACCTCTTGTTGGCCCGCAAGACGCCGCTGGAACTTCCGGCCATGCAGACGCCGCCATGCCCACGCCGGTGAGTTGCCAGCCCAGTCTCTGGCGGTGCCAAGCCTATCCGGCGCCGCAGATCCCGACAACCGGGGCCCGACCGGACCTCGCAAGATCCCGGCTGCCGGGACCCAAACGGATCAGTTCTGCTGAAGGCCGGATGCTGGGATCTTCGTTGGGGCTTTTCGGCGGGGTCGGTTTTACCACGGAGGGCACGGAGTTGTTCACGGAGGGGGCCTCACATGGACCTTGCGTCAGGACACGATGGCCTGCGGTGTCCTAGATCGGTTCCGGTTCCCTGTGTTACATTCGTGAACATCCAGGGCCGGACGGTGGACGTCCGGATCCATGCACTTTCGCTTCCCGTCCGCTCGGGTTGGCCGTGAGATCCGGCATCGACCCGTGCTTGCTACCCAACCATTCGTGGGGCGTTTCCACGGGAGACCGGTCCCACGACAGCAAAGGAATTCTCCATGCCGAATCCCACGGCGACGTTTGACACGTCTCTCGGCTCGTTCAAGGTCGAGGTCTACGAGGATAAGATGCCCATCACGGCCGGCAACTTCATCAAGCTGGCCGAGAGCGGCTTCTACAACGGTCTGCACTTCCACCGCGTCATCCAGAAGTTCATGGTGCAGTTCGGTTGCCCCCACAGTCGGGATCCGGAAAGCCGTGCCGCGGGCACCGGCGGCCCTCCGGGCGGCTGTATCCGTGACGAGCACCCGGCGGACGCCAAGCTGTCGAACGAACCGGGCACCCTGTCGATGGCCAACACGGGCCAGCCCAACTCGGGCGGCTCCCAGTTCTTCATCAACACCGTCCACAACCACTACCTGGACTGGTTCTCGCCCGGCCCTTCGAAGCACCCGGTGTTCGGACGCGTCGTTGAAGGCATGGACATTGTCCAGAAGATCGAGTCGACTCCCACCGATGGACGCGATCGGCCCGTCACGCCCGTGCAGGTGAAGTCGATCAAGATCGAACGGGGTGCGTGAAGACGAGCGAGCGGAGAAAAGAGTAGCAAGCAGAGAATCGAGAATCAGAAATCGAAAAATCCCCCGACGCTGGAAGGCGTCGGGGGATCTGGGGAGTTCGGCAGGCCATTAATCTAGCTTTGATCTAGCTCGCGGACGATCAGCTCTTTTCCGGGGCAGCCGGTTCCGGGAAGTGGCTCAGTTCCAGCGTGTGCGCCGGGACCATCTTCTGGTTGACGGTGTCCCAGCCCATCATCTGTCCGGACCGCCAGGATTCGTTGGCCATGTTCACGGCCACCACACCGGCCAAGCCCAGTTCGGCCGGGCAGTTGAGCGGTTCGCCGTTTCGCAGGTGGTTGTGCAGGTTGGTGTGGTGCGGATGCGTATCTTCCGCGCCGGTCTTCTTGTGCTCGGCGAGGGTCTTGTCATCCTTGTCCTTGGCGATCCAGCCGGTGGGCGTGAAGTAGAGCGTGCCGCGGTAGCCGCGGATCACATGGTCGATGCCCACGCGATTGCTCATCGTGCCCAGCACATAGACGGTCATGCCCCGCGGATACTCGCAGATCATTTCGAAGTTATCCGGCAGGTCGCGTCCATCGGGCCACTGCCAGATGCCGCCCATGCCAACGACTCGACGGGGATAGACCAGGTCGCAAGCCTTCATGATCCGCGTGATGCGGTGGATGAAGAGGTCCGTGGCGACGCCGCCCGAATAGGCCGCGTAGTTGCGCCATTCGTGGTAGTGATGCGGATTCCAGTCGATCTTCTTGGCCGAGCCCAGCCAGGCACTCCAGTCGAGGTCGGCCGGCTTCGGGTCGTCGTCGCGCAGGCCCGGCACGCGCCACGGCCCCTGCTCGCCATAGCGGCGCACATACTCGATCTGCGCCTGCACCACCTGGCCGATGATGCCCTCGCGGATCGCCTTGCCCGCCGAGATGTAGCTGTCGTCCGACA
>CAZUJM010000025.1:12394-16937 GCA_964620405.1 uncultured Pirellulaceae bacterium
TGGCCTGCACGCCGACCTGCAGCGGAAGCCCCGACTCCTTCTGCTTCTTCATCACCTCCAACGCCTCGGGGATCGAGTGCGTCATCGGCTTCTCGCAGTACACGGCCTTGCCCGCGTCCATGGCGTCGATCGTCATCTTCGAGTGCCAATGTTCGGGCGTGGCGATCGTGACGTAATGGATGTCCTTGATGTCGAGCACGCGGCGGTAGTCCTGGAACGCCTGCTGGGCGCCGACGCGCGTCTTGCCCTCTTCCGCGCGGGTGGTCCAGCAGTCGGCCACCGCGATCGGCTCCAGGTTGTTCTTCTCCTTGAGATTACGGACGGTGTCCAGGTGGTTGCTTCCCATGCCGCCCGCGCCGATGAATCCCACGCGGATCCGATCGTTGGCTCCAACGATTTGCGCGTAGCTCTTGGCGGTCCACTGCACGGCGGCCGCAGTCACGGCGGAAGCCGCCAGGAAAGAACGGCGCGAGACGTTCGAGGGTTCACTCATCGCGGTCAAGCTCCTTGAGGTGGTCAACCTCACCAGATATGTTTCGACGTTGGTTGGGTCGGCCGAACGAAATGATGTCGGATCTCCCCGGAGGACCCTCCCAACGGAGGTTCGCCCCCATTTCGCTCGCCGGGCACGTCATACTAAGGGAAACCCGGGGCGTGTCGCAAGCCAACCGGCGTCGGGCGTCAGGGGGCCGATCGTTCGGCCGTGCCTCGGCGGTCTGTTTCGGGGTTGGATCGAGGGGAGGCGGTGCGTGGCAAGCGAGCAACGACGACGGGCGATCGTGCTGGTGTTGGATCGGCTGGGCAGCGGATACCTGGGGCCCTACGGCAACACCTGGCTGGAAACTCCCGTCCTCAACGACCTGGCCAGCCATGCTTTGCTGCTGGAGCAGACGCTGGTCACCTCCACCGACTTGAACGATCTGTACCGGCAGCTCTGGGCGGGCAGCTTCCCTTCATCCGTTCACCCAGTCCCTGCGGCTGGCAACCCCGCTGCGGAAACCACACCGCAGGCCTCCGCGGAACCGTTGGCCTGCCTGCAGGATCTGTTGGGACGCCAGGGCCGCGTCACTCGGCTGGTCACGGACGAGCCGACGGCGGGGAAATGGCCAGCCGTGGAGCGGTTCCACTCCGCGCAGCACGTTCTGCACGAACGCCTGGAGTCGGTCGATCCCGCCGATGTCGAGACGCTTGGGGATGCGGGGCAAGATGCCGCCGCTCAAGATCCTTGGGCTGAGGACTACCTGGAACTCGCGGAGGAGCCCGAACTGACGGGCATGGCACAGCTGATGGCGGCGGCGACCGAAGCCTTCGAGCAGCCCGATTGGGATCTGCTCTGGATCCACGCGCGAGCCATGAACGGTCCGTGGGACGCGCCGGATGGCTTCCGCCTGCAGTTCCGCGACGAGGAGGATCCGGATCCGCCGATGGGCGCCGATCCGCCTGCGGGGCCGCTGCCCGCGGACATGGACCCAGACTGGCTGCAGGGCTGGATCTGGGCGTACGGCGGTCAGGTGACGCTGGTCGACTGGTGCCTGCAACCGCTTTACGAGCGTTGGCGCGAGGCACCGGAGCCGATTCTCTGGATCGTGCTGGGCGCACGCGGCTATGCGTTGGGCGAGCACGGGCATGTGGGTGGTTCCGCGACTCGCCTGCACAGCGAACTGCTGCAGGTTCCGTTCCTGGTGGCGAGCAACCAGTGGCGCGACACGCAGGCTCGTTGCCAGACCCTCGTGCAGCCCGCCCACCTCCGCGCTACGTTGCTCGACTGGTTCCAGATTCCCCAGCCGCCGAGTGACTGGGCTGGTAGTCTTCTGCCGTGGTGGCAGGGCGATGCGGACGAGCTGGCGGCCGCTGATGCCCATGCGTTTCCTCCGCTGGTCGTTTCGCGACAAGGCTCGGAATGGGCGCTGAGAACTCCCGCATGGCACGCCTGCCTGCGGCCGCTGCAGCCCGCCGAGGACACCGGGGAGCTTCTCCAGGTCGCCACCGATTGGGCCTGTGAACTCTACTTCAAACCCGACGACCGCTGGGACTGCAACGATGTCGCGCCCCGCTGTGAGTCGGTGGTCGCTGCGTTCTTGGAGTTGAGGAAACGACTGGAACACGCCGAGAGCGGGGTGGATCCCGGCGGCGGGGAACTCGACCCGCTGCTCCTCCACGGCTTGGAATAGTTCCGCATCGCGGACGATTCCAGCCCGACCCCACCGCATGTTTCCGCCGGCGTCGGCCATGCTGTCACGGCCTCTGCTGGCTGGGCAGAACCGCGGCGACCTGCGCGGAATCGCGGGGGCCCGAGTTGGGGTGGTCTCCTTTCGCCGGTCCTCCTTATAATCCCCCGCCGCATTCCCGGGACCGGGCAGATGCTCCGCGCCGCACGCGCGGAACGCACCTTGCCCCGGGCGCACTTCAAGGAAGAAGTGGCGAGCGGGCAGTTCGCGGGCGGCCAGCTGGCGCCGCGATTCGATTGCGGATGCGACCGTGGGCTGGCTTGGCTCACGAAAGCACGCACAAGGACAAGGAGGTCCTGTTGCAGTGACAGGTGTTCGTCGCGCGCTGGCAACTCGGCACGTGTGCATCCGGCTTGGGCTGTGGCTTGGCCTCAGTCTCTGGCTGGGCTGCGCGCCGATGCGAGCGATGGCCGACGATCTCCATCTGCGCCTGCATGTGGCCTGGGGTGGCGGTGTGGAGCGACAGTGGAGCGGCCGGCTGGTGCTCACGGCCGGCAGTCTCCAAGACCTGCGACTGCTGGGAACGGACTCCGAAGTGCCCGGCACGATCCTGCAGCAGGGGCAGCAGGTGCTGGTCCAGCAGTGGCATCCGAAGAGTTACGACGGGCTGGAGTTCTCGGTGCGCGGTCCGGCGGATGCGAACCTGCAGGTGGAGCTGCTTGCCCAGGGAGAGTCCGCGGCGCGAGTGATCTCCCTGCCGCTGGCGTCCCTGCTGGGGGATGGTCGCAGCGAGTCGCTGGACGACCAGCAGAATCGGCTGGTGGTTCGACGCGCTCCTGGGGACTTGCTGCGAGTCCAGACGTCGCGAGACCATCTGGTGTATGCTCCCGGCGAAGAGATCGCCTGGCAGTTGCAGGGCTATCGTCTGGGAGTTCCCGCGGGCACTCTGCTGCGCGGCCATGTGCAGTTGACCCGCGCCGGCAGTTCCGAAATCCTTTGGGAGGACGAACTGCGAGAGAAGGCCAGCGCCGACGGCGACTTGAACTGGCCCGCCACGATGCGCGTCGCGGCTCCGGACGCGGAAGGTGTCTATGACCTGGTCGCGAGCATCCACCATCGTCGACGCTCGGCCGCCTTCGGAAACGAGAAGCTGCTCGCCAGGCGTCGGGTCCAGTTTGTCGTGGTCGACGGCCGGGCAGCGCGAGAGCCCGAGGTGGCCTCGGAGGCGGGTGCAAAGGCGGGTGCGGAGGAACGCACGCTGGTGTTGGAACTGAATCCGGCGGAGGGCCCGGGTCGACCGCGCGTGGCGCGGCTGCCCCAGTGGTCGCGGCTCGCCGGCCTGCGCGGCGAAGCGGCACTGAGCAACTTGAAGACGGAAACGGTGCGGTCCGGCGATCACGATTGGGCCAAGGTGCCGATCCAGGGCTGGCTGGCTTATTCGCTGCCGGTCGAGGATGTCAACGAACTTCATGAACTGGAAGTCGACCTGCCAGGCAACCTGCCGCAGTCACTCGGCGTCAGCATCGTGGAGCCGAATGCCGCGGGCAAGGTGGTGCCCGTGGGGCTCGATTCGGGCGTGAAGCAGACGGAGCAGGATGTGCGTGGCGTGGCCTTGCGCGTTCCGGAAGTCGTGACGCATCGACTGCCGTTCTGGCCCCGCACGGAATCGCCCCTGGTGCTGCTGACCAATCTCGACGCGGAACAGCCGGCCCAACTCGGCAGGCTGCGGCTCTACCGCCGCTCCGCCTGGAACCCCTCGTCGTCGGCCCAGCCCGGTCGACGACTGGCCTTCGCGGTCTTCGAGCGGCCTCTGTTCCCGGAGGCCTTCCATGCGGCCGAGGGGTTGGATGAGGAGACGGGCCGCAGTCTGGAAGACTGGCGGTCGTTTTGGAATGGCGGGGAACGCATGGTCGATTACGCGCGCCATGTCGGCTACGATGGCCTCGCCGTCATGGTCGCGAGCGAAGGCAGCAGCCTCTATCCCAGCCACTTGCTGCAGCCGAGTCCGAAGCATGACCGCGGCATCTTCTTTGTCGATGGCCGCGATCCGCTCCGCAAGGACGTGCTGGAAATGCTCTTCCGGCTTTGCGACCGCGAGAACCTGAAGCTGGTGTCGATGCTTGAGTTCGCTTCGCCGCTGCCGGAGCTGGAGCGTCGCCTGAAGGATCCGGACGAACCGCCGGGGATCACACTGGTGGACGGCGAAGGCGTGAGCTGGCGGGACCGCCAGCCCGGCGAGCGGACGCGCGGCGCCTACTACAACCCGCTGGATCCGCGCGTGCAGGAGGCGATGCTGCACGTGGTCGCGGAACTGGTGGCCCGTTATTCGCACCATCCCTCGTTCGCTGGTGTAAGCATCTCCATGACGCCCGACA
>CAZUJM010000025.1:16947-29307 GCA_964620405.1 uncultured Pirellulaceae bacterium
TTCGGTTCGCACAAGCTGGATCTTTCTGTGCCGCAGGTGATGGGCATTCTCAACATGACGCCCGACAGTTTTTCGCAGCTGCCCGGGGAAGATTGGGGAGGCGACGTACGCACGGTCGGCGAGTTTGCGGCGCAAAAGGGCTTGGAGTTGCCGGCGGAGCGGTCGGCGTGGCCGGCGGCAATCCGCGACGCATGGCTCGACTGGCGGTGTGAACGACTCTCCAAACTCTATCGCGACATGGCCCAGCTGGTATCCGGCAAGCGACCGGATGCGACACTGTACCTGGCCGGCGCGCGGCTCGCGCAGTCGCCCTCGGTGCAGCGTGTCATGCGTCCCGCCCTGCCGAGACAGTCCGACATCGCGGACGCGCTCCGCGAACTGGGCATCGCGCCCGCCCGCCTGCATGCCACTCCGAACCTCCTCTTGTTGCGTCCCCAACTTCTGGGAGCCACCACCGTCTCCCCGGCGACCGTGGCGATTCACGAATTCAACGAATCGCCGGAGACGAACGAGGCGTTCGCCAACCCGCGGTCGTCCGGCGCCTACCTGCTGCACGATCCCACCTTGCTGCGGCTGGAGAGTTTTGACCAGTTGAGTCCTTTTGGACGCGAGAACACGCTGATGTCGCTGGCGGCCCAGGTGACGCCGGCCGGCACGGCCAACCGTCGTCGTTTTGGACAAGCACTGGCGCAACTGGACGCGCAGGTGATTTTTGAAGGTGGCTGGATGGTGCCCCTGGGCCAGGAGGAGTCGATCCGCGATTTCCTGCGGGTCTACCGGCAACTGCCCGCAGCCGCGTTCCAGGAAGTGACGCGTGAACCGGCGCGATGGCAGCCGCTGCGCGTGCGGTCCCTCCGCAGCGAACATGCCACCAGCCTCTACCTGGTCAACGATTCGCCCTGGGTCGTGGGAGGCCTCGTGCGGCTCGCGCTGCCCTTGGGCGCGCAGCTGACCGTGCTGACGCCACGCGGTTCCGAACCGCTGCCCACGCAAGGCGAGCAGGCGGAATGGAATGTGACGCTGCAACCGTACGAAGTCGTCGCCGTGACCGCGGATCGAGCGAGCGTCGAGATTCGCGACATCGAAGTGAACCTGCCCCCCGACGTGCGACCGGCCCTCGAATCCCTGGTCCAGAAGCTCGGCAACCGAGTCGCTCGACTGCGCCAGCCCTCCCCGCTTCCGGGGCTGGTGAACGCGGGCTTCGAAGCATGGAACGCGGAGGCATTGACGCCCGAAGGGTGGTCGGTCGAGGGAGACGGCGTCGGCGTGAAACGGGAGACGCAGGATGTCCACGAGGGAAAGAAGGCCCTGCGGCTGGAGGACGCTTCGCGGACCGTGGTCCTGCTGAGTTCCGCCATCCAGCCGCCCGCCTCCGGAAGGCTGAGCATCGCCGTCCGCGCCAAGGCGCCTCGCGAAGGCGAACAGCCGCGCGTCCGCCTCGTCCTGGAAGTGGACGGCAAGGCGTACTACCCGTGGTCGCGGATCGGAGCCGAGGCGGCCGACCGTTCACTGGACTCCAGTTGGAAGGAGTTCGTGTTCCGCGTGAACCAGTTGCCCGTCGTCCGCGAATCGTTGCGCATCGGCGTCGAGATGGAAGGCAACGGGCCGCTGCTGCTGGACGATATCCGCCTCTTTGATACGATGATCCTGGACGATGAGGAACAGAAGGCGTTGGCACTGATGCTGACGGTGCTGGACTACCAGCGGCGCAATGGGCTTGTCTCGGACTGTCTGCGGAGCTTGAATGGCTACTGGCCTCAGTATCTGATGCAGGAGGGCGGTGAGTCGGAGACGGTTCCGGCCGCGCGGCCGGTGGTTCCCAATCCGCCTCCCGCGGCCAAGGAAGCGTCGACGTGGTCGCGCTGGAAACGCCTGACCCCGACGCGCTGACAGGCTCACTGCCGCGATCACAACGGGTTCGTCGAGGTCGCGACCGGCCGCGGGTCGCAGCAGGCCGCGGGTCGCAGCAGGCAACGGTCGATTTCTTGGAGCGGACTGCCGTGGATCGAGAGGCTGTTGTGCGTCGAGGAGCGATCGTGCTGGCGGGTGGGCAGAGTCGCCGGATGGGCGCGTCGAAAGCGGATTTGCCGTTTGCCGGCGAAGCGATGCTGGTCCGTATCCTGCGCGTGCTCGAACCGATCGTGTCGACGCGATTGGTCGTGGCGGCACCGGGACAGGTGCTGCCCGAGTTACCCGCAGGCGTGCGGGTGGTCCGAGACCGCGTGCCCGGCCGCGGTCCGCTGGAAGGGCTGGCGGCGGGCCTGGAGGCAGGGCAGGGGGAAGCGGACAGTTTCTACCTGAGCAGCTGCGACGTGCCGCTGCTTCGCGAATCGTTTGTGCGCCGCATGTTCCAACTACTCGCGCCTGGCGATTCCATCGTGGTGCCCCGCGATGAACACCACTTGCATCCCTTGGCGGGCGTTTATCGCGCGGAGATCCTCCCTATTGTCGAACGACTGCTGGCCGCCGAACGCCTGCGCCCCACGTTTCTTTTCGCGGAAGTCCCCACGCGCGTCGTGCAGGTGACGGAACTGCGGGATGTGGACCCCGACCTGCTGTCGCTCCACAACGTCAATACGCCCGCCGATGTCGACAATGCGTTGCGAGCGCTGGCCGGGAACGCGTGACGCTTCCTGGTTGTGTCTGGGGATTCACGCGAGGCGGGGGCTTGCCAGCCATCGGCGACTCGGCTGTAATTCCGGGTCGCTGGCGCCGGAGAGTTCGCCGCAAGGCTTCCGTCGCCCGATTGCCCCGCCGCATCCCCGTCGCCGCATCGAGGGCGGCGTGCCATGCTGGCCTAGGCGTGTGTGGCGTGACCTCTATTTTCGTGGAAGCTGTCTTTCGGTGAGGTGTTGAACCATGGCGCGAACGATGCTGGACTTGGCCGTGAAGAACATCGAATTCGCGCGCCGCTACACCGAGCAGCTGCTGGAGGATGTGGTGGGGGACGAATGGTTTCAGATCCCACCGGGGGCTCCCACCCACATGGCGTGGCAGATGGGGCACCTGGCGATGGCGCAGTACGGATTGACGATGCTGCGAATCCGAGGGAAGGAGCCGTCCGATCGCGAGTTCATCACGAACGACTTCCTGCGGTGCTTTGCCAAGGGAACGCAGCCCTCCGCCGATCCCGCGAACTACCCGCCGTTGGAAGAGATACGCACCGTCTTCCAGGCCGTGCATCGACGCGCGTTGGAGGAACTGGCGGGCTACCAGGACGAAGACTTGGAGGTCAAGCTGCCGGAGCCACACGCGGTGTTCGACACCAAACTCGGCTCGGTCTTCTTCTGCTCGTTCCATGAAAACATGCACGCCGGCCAGATCGGACTGATGCGGCGCTTGCTCGGCAAGGCGCCGCTGCGGTAGTCAACCTGCAGCTCGAATGCAGTCCGGCGACCAGACAATCGGGCCGGGCGTTCGCGCTCAGGGGGCAACTGGGATGGCCGGTTCGCCGTCGGGTTGCAGCGGCAATGCGCCCATCCGCGCCAGGACGTTCCGCGTGATCTGGCGCAGACGCGGGTCCGGTCCGTGGGGGGTCGTGTAGACCACCGGACGCAGGTAGCCAGGCGGAGCGCTCAAGCCATCGGCCCACCAGCAGGTGGCCGCGTTGAAGACGACGTTTCCATGCGGGCCATGGTAGACCGTCGCCGTGTACTGGCCGCCGTTGAGTTCGCCGGGGGCGGACTGGGTGGGGGCGGTGGCCACGATTTCCAGGCCCGGAATCGGCGACGGGTCGCCATGCCACTCCCAGCCAATCACGCCGGGGATCGCGTCGCCCGCCTTCATCTGCGTCTTCTCGTAGATCCAGTGGCTTGGATCGGAACAGACCCAGTCGGCGCCGCCCGTTACCGGCCCCGTGCTGTGCGCGCCAATCAGTTCGTTCGCATACGGACGTTCGTGCCGGAGGTGTGACATCGAAATGAACTCAAGCGTGCCGCCCGGCGGTCCGAAGACGCCGACGCGTTCCATGCCGCGCACCGCCGGGTCGTAAGCGATCCGGCCGCACACGGCGTTTCCCGAGAAGAATCCCACATGCAGGCCGCGTGCGATTGCATCCCGCATGTTCTGGAACATCTCGAGCGTCCAGTATTCGTCGTGGCCGACGCTGAGGAAGCCGCGGCAGCGGAGCAGTCCGGTGGCATCGGCATGCGTATCCTGGTTGGAGACGTACGTCACGTCAAAACCTTGCGACTCCAGCCAGTAGACAAACGGGAACTCCCAGAGAAAGAACTCTCCCGAACCGATCGACAGCGGCTGGTCGACGATCTGGCAGTACTTGCCATAAGGTCGGTTGAAGCCCACCTGCACTCCCGGTCCCCAGTACCATTCCTCCTGCCCGTCATCGTACAGCGAGAACTGCGACGGCCAGCGGTTGTAGGCTTGCCAGGTATGGTCGCTGCATTGGAACATCAGGTCGGCGCGGCGATCATCGCGCACGATAAAGATCACATAGCTCTGCAGGCCTTCGTGACGCGAGTGGAGCTTGCCGACATACACGCCGCTGGGCCAGTCGGCGGGAATCGTGAGTTGGAATGTGGCCGGCCATGTGCAGTTCCGCAATCGCTTCGCTCCCACCTCCGGCTCCGACTGCGGCGACACGGCGACCGGTCCGAGGCGGTGCATGAAGCGGCCGCCATGCCCCTGGTAGTATCCGAGCCGATAGATGTCGATCGTGACCTCCGCGGCGGGCGCGGCGCTGACGTGGAACGAAAGCAACTCGCCGGCGCGCAGGCTGGTGTGCGAGCAATAGCCCTCCACGCCCAAGCTGCGGTACCTGGTTCCGGGTTCGATACGCGTCTTCTGGAGCATCCAGTCGCGCGTACCGGGCCGCAGGTTTTCCTCGAGGACGAGCCGTCGGGCGGGCGGGGTCGCGTGGGAGACGCTGGGGCGGGTGGCGAGCAGCGAGGTGCAGGCAGCTGCGGACTGCAGCCACTGGCGGCGTTGCATGCGAGCGTGTTCCACGGATGAATCCTTCTGGAAAAAGAAACGCGGGGGCGTAGCGCCCGGCCTGCGGGCCCTCAGACACGAAGTCATGACATGGCGTCATGATTGGGTGTCTCGACACGGTGTCTCGACACGGTGTCAGCCGCGGTCGTCGTAGAGCAGCACGCCGACCGAATGGCCCGCTCGATAACCGTCGATCTCGGCCGGGATGATAACAAAACCGTCCGCGTCCGTGGTGGAACGGAGCCGTGAAGCGCCCGAAATGGCGATCGGTTCGACCTGGCCTTCGCGCAGCCGGACGCGCGCGTAGTCGACGCGGCCCGGAATGGAGGGCAGGTCGTGGGCCAGGGGCAGCGTGACGCGCGGGTAGGGCCAGTCGGTGCCGAGTCCAGCCAGTCGGCGGATCGCGCGTCCCGCGAAGAAGTCGTAGGCGCAGAGAGAGGCGACGGGATTGCCGGGCAGCAAGAAGACGCTCCGCCCTTCCAGGCTCCCCAGGCCCGTGGGGCCGCTGGGGCGGAGGGCGATTCCGTGGAACCGCAACTGTCCATGGCGAGCCAGCAGGCTAGGGCCGTGATCCTCCAGGCCGACGCTGGAGCCGCCCGAAACGATGACCAAGTCGGCCTCCTCGCGGAGTGCCGCGAGGAGCAGTTCGGGATCATCGCGGAGCAGTCGACGCGCGCGGACGAAGCCACCATCGCGCTGCACCAGCGCTTCCAGCATCGGTCCATTCGCGTCCATGACCGAGTAGGGGCCGTGGGCATCGCCGGCGGCGACCAGTTCGTTGCCGGTGATCCAGAGGTTGACACGCGGCTTGCGCACGACCGGCACCCGGGCAACTCCGATGGAGCTGAGCAGTCCCAGGTCCTGAGGCCGCAGTCGACGTCCGGTGTTCAGCAGGCAACTGCCTTGCGCGATGTCCTCGCCGCGCCGGCCGACGTGTTTTCCGACGGGGACCGGCTGCCGGGCCCAGGCATCGGTGGCTTCGATGCGAGCCAGTTCGGCGGGCAGGACTGCGTCGGTCCCCGCGGGCAGCGGTGCGCCGGTCATGATCCGCACGGCTTCGCCTTGCTCCACGGTTCCCGGAAACGGCGCGCCCGGCAGGACGTCACCGAGCACGCGGAGTCGCACTTCGTGATCGGCCGTTGCCGCCGCGATGTCTGCTGCGCGCAGGGCCAGCCCATCCATCATCGCGCGGTCGAAGCCGGGCACGTCGATCGCGCTGGTGACGGACCCGGCCAGCACGCGACCGGCACACTCCTGCAAGGCGGCCGACTCTGCGGGAAGCGCGTGCAGGTGCTGGTCGATCCAGTCAACCACCTCGGTGACGGGAGTCCTGCCGGCGAAACCCTTCATGCGGACATCCCTGCGGTCGTTCGCCGAGGCCTCGCTCATGATCGCTCCTCGCCGCCAATCGCGGTGGTGTTTCCGGTGACGAAGTCGCGCCAGGCACGGAGTTGATCGGCGTTGAGGCCTTGTTCGCGATGAATCTCCAGCTGGTTCCAGCGATCGGTGCCGATGACCTTGACCAGCACATGGAGGCGACCGTTGTCGAGATAGTCGAAACGCACTTCGACGGGGCTCTGGGCCGGCAACTGGCGGGGGAGGTCCGCGACGGTGCAGCGCCCCACGGCGGCGCATTCTTCCGCTCGCAGGCTTTCACCCTCCACGATCTGCACCAGAATCGAGGCCTGCCCGGCTTTTTGGGTCTTGAAGACGCGTTTGAAGCTCACGGGAATGGGAGTGTTCCGCGGAATGATGACTGCGTTGCGCCGCTGCTGCGTGCGCGGGTCGATCGCCACCACTCCCAGGCTGTGCGCGTTGACATTGCGGATGGAGAATCGGGGCGGCGCGCCACGGGCGGATTCCATTCGGCGCTGTGCGTGCAAGGCAGCTCCATACGCCACCGCTTCGTCCGCGGCCACGGAGACGTCCGGTTCCTTGCCGGTCAGTTCGCGAAGCGCGGCGACCACGGCGGGCATGCGCGTGGAGCCGCCGACCAGCAGGACGCGATCGACCTGCGACCAGTCCAATCCCGCCGCGCGCAGCGTCTGGCGAGTCGTGAACAGCGTCCGTTCCAGCAGATCGCCGGTCATGCGCTCGAAATCGGCGCGCGTGACCTCCAGACGCAGGTCGCGCTGGCGATGATCGAAATGGACCGTGGCCTGGGAACGCGACGACAGCGTGCGTTTGGCGTCTTCACAGTCGCGCCAGAGCCTGGCCCGGGCATTCAGGTCCTCGCGCGGGTCCACTCCATGCCGAGTGCGGAAGGCTTCGGCGACATGGTCCACCAATCGCGCGTCCCAATCTTCCCCGCCCAGCCGCACATCGCCATCGGTGGCGAGTGTCGTGTAGTCGGAGCCGACGATCTCCATGATCGTCACGTCGAACGTTCCGCCGCCCAGGTCGTAGACGAGGATTCGCAGCGGTCGGTTGGGCGCTGCCGCATCGCTTGGCAAACCGTTCTCGAAGCCGAACGCGATGGCGGCAGCGGTGGGCTCATTGATGATGTCGAGGACTTCCAGGCCGGCCATGTACCCGGCGTCCTGCGTCACCTTGCGACGGGCTTCGTCAAAATAGGCCGGGACGGTGATGACGACGGGCCCGAGTTCGCCCAGCACGCGCGCGGCGTCTTGACGAAGTTTGTTGAGGACGCACGCCTGCAACGCCTCGGGCGGAAAATGCCGCCCCTGGATCTCTTGCGGAAAATATCGCCGGCCCAAGTCGCGTTTCATGCAGCGGGCCACCTCGGCGGCGTTCGCGCTGTAGGCCTTGAGCGCCTCCTTGCCCACAACCACGTCGGTATTCTCGAAAAAGACCACGCTGGGAGTGAGCAGGTCGCCTTCGGAATTCGCGATGCTCCTCGGGCGGCCCGAGGGGTCGATGTAGGCGAGCACCGAATTGGTGGTACCGAGGTCGATGCCAACCGCAGGCGGGCCACGCCGGTCAACGTCCATCGGTCGTTCGCCCGTTCCCGTGCCCATGCGCCTCTTGTATGCCTCCAGGTGGTCGATTCGCCCTCCAGTCACCATGACCGTTGAACGCGTCCTCTCCGCTGAGCCTGCCGATGTCGCGCGTTCTCATTCTTCGATCATGACAGCCCGCGCGACGCTTCAACTTTAACAGTGGCCCCCCCGACGCTCAAGCTCACCGGCATTCCGTTCTCCACGGCGCGTGTGACAGCGCATGGGAACGCAGGCGATGGGTCCCGCGGTGCTGGGAAACTCTGCGACTGGAGACGGTTCTCCCAGGGGGCCGAGAAAACCGAAGGCGGCGCGGTGCCGATCGTCGATACCCAGCCAATGGACCCGCCGGGTTACGGACGACCGGGCAAGCAACCACCTGGAATGCGAGCACCCTATGTCCGTCGATACCATCCATCCGCTGCTTGCGGGCGTCTTTGCCCTCGTGTGGCTTCTCGTCTGGCAGATACTTTTGAGGAGCCAGCGGACGAGCGAATTGGACCACGAAGAAATGGCCGAACTGCGGCGTTCGAAACCGCGACGACCCTACGTGGGTGAACGCAAACGAACGCTCCAGCGGACCAGCCAGCCGCCGGTCCACTAGGGCCTTGCATTGTCAAGGCCGCCAAGCCGCTGAGCGCCCCTCGCTCGCACTCCTCGGGACGCACTGACCGGGGACGGCGACTCCCCGGTAGCTTCTCGACTGCTTCTCCTGCCTGGATTCCACCGGGCTGTATGCCGCCGGGTTGTATGCCGCCGGGTTGTATGCCACCGGGCCCGCCGCGTCGTGGAGGACGGCGGCGGGGCAGGGGGAGGCGGCCGTCATGACCGGTCTGGAACCTAGGTCGTGACTTCGGTGAAGGTGAAGTCGGCTCGAGCGCCGCGGATGCGGATGAGCGAGCTGTCGCCTTCCTGGCCGATGATCTGCACACGCGTACGATCGCTGCGCTGCACGGTGGAAGCCAGCGTCTTGCCGGCCTCCCGGATCGTGATGGTCAGCGCGGACTGGTCGGCGTTGAAACGCACATCGGTGATGGTGACGTCGACCCACCCTCGGTCGATTCGGTTCCATTCCTGTCCCGTGGTCTTGTTCACGCTGACATGGAAGCCATCGCGGCTGCTGGAGGCCAGGGCATCCCAGATGCTGAACTTGGGTTCCAGCCCGCGTTCGGCGAAGTTCATGAACACGCCGTCCACGCCTTCGGGCGTCAGGTCGAAGGAGAAGCTGTTCGTTTCCGAGGTCACATCCGGTGCTTCGCCATCCACATGGGTGCTGCCATCCACCGTGAAGGACGGCTGGACCTGCGACACCTTGTAGGCTCCCGGGATCAACTCGCCGAACGTGTACTTTCCTTCCGAGTCGGTGACGCTGGTGCGGGAGACGGCTTGGCCCTGGCTGTCGGTTCCCGTCAGGAGGACCGAAGCGTAGGTCAGCGCCTTTTCGCCCGTGTTGCGGACGCCGTCGCGGTTGGAATCGACGAAGATGAATCCGGAGACGCCGCCGGGCACGTAGTTCTGCACGGTGACGGTGACCGTTGCGGTGGACTGGCCACCGTTTCCGTCACTGATCGTGTAGTTGAACGTCTCGGTGCCGGTGAAGGCAGCCTTGGGCGTGTAGCGGATCTTGCCCGTCTCGATAACCGCCGTGCCTCCGTTGGAGGTCGTGCCCACGCTGGCGATCGTCAGCGTCTCGCCGGTGTCGGGAGAGGACGAATCGTTGGCCAGGACGTCGATCAGGATGCTGCCCGTGGAGAGCTGCATCGAGGCGGTGTCGTTGACGGCCGTGGGGACGTCGTTGACACTCGTGACGTTCACCGTGACGGTTCCCTCCGCCGTGCGTGGGTCGGGCTGGCCATTCGTGGTTCCGTTGTCGCGGACGACATACTTGAAGGAGAGGCTGCCGACGAAGTTCGTGGCGGGTGTCACGGTGATGTTGGTGCCGTTGAGCACCACGGTGGCGCCCTGGGTGGCATCCTTCACCTCGATGACCGTCAGCGTCTGCGACGACTCGTTCGGGCCCGGCGAATCATTGGCGGTGAGCACGCTGGCCGGAATGGTCAGCGGCGTGTCTTCGGGCGTGGTCCGGACATCGGCCACCGTCACCGGCGCGTCGTTCACCTCGGTGATCGTTAGGTTCACGCGGGCCGTGGCGGTCCCGCCGTTGCCGTCCTCGATCGTGTAGGTAAAGCTGTCGGTGCCGAAGTAGTTGGCGGTGGGCGTGTAGTTCAACGCCTTCTTGTCGGCCGAGATCGACACCGTCCCATGCTCGGGCGTGCCCGTGGCGGTGATGGTCAGCGTTTCGGAGGTGTCGGACCCGGTGCTGTCATTGGCCAGCACGTTCAGCGATGCCGCCTGCGCGTCCTCGGCGATCGTGAATGCGTCATCCAGCGCGACTGGCGGATCGTTGGTGTTCGCCACCGTCATGCGGACCGTCGCCGTGGACGAGTTGCCGTTGGCATCGGTGATGGTGTAGGTAAACTCGTCCGAGCCCGTGTAGTTCGCGGTCGGCGTGTAAAGGATCCGCTGGTTGTCGGTCGAACGCGTGGCGGTCCCATGGCTGGGGGTGCTCACCGCCGTGATCGACAGGGCGACTCCGGCCGGCACGCCGATGTCGTTTGCCAGGACGCTGAGCGACGAATTGCTGCTGTCCTCGAAGACATTGAATTCGTCGTCCACGGCGAACGTCTTGTCGGCGACCTGGAGCGAGACCGAGCCGAACGTCATCTGCTCGGCTCGCAAGGCGGTCGAGAGGCCGAACAGGGTGGTGTCGAGCAGTGGGGTTTCGTCGGCGGGGTCGCTGGTGAACGTGATGCTGCCGCCGCCGACGGCCTTCATCGGGACCGAGAACAGCAGTTGCTCCCCTTCGCCCAACGGGTTCGTGCCCGCGGTGGCTCCGGCGTCGTCGATGACCCCCGCGTTGGTCGTGGATCCGAAACGGGCATTCGCGTAGTTGGCGGCGAAGTTGATCGGTCCGGTCACCTGGACCTTGCTGGCGGGGTAGTTCACGTCAAGGTAGGCCGAGAAGACGCCGCGCAGGTCGACGCTGTCGTCGCGAAGGTCCTGGACGAAGACCTGCAGTTGGAAGTCCTGGCCCGTGGCGAGGGCGTCGATCGCGTTTCCGCTGCCGTTGGAAACCTGCAGCCGATACCGCATCAGTTCGATGGACTCGACATCGACGCTGAGTGCCTGGGCACGCGTGTTGCCGGCGGCATCGGCGGCGACGATGGAGAACGCATTCACGCCAGACTGGGCCGAGCTGGGGGTCCAGTTGAGCACGCCGGTGGTGGCATTCAGCTGGGCGTTTTGCGGGCCGTCCTGCAGCGAGTAGCGGAAGCCGTCGTCGCCTTCTTCCGGGTTCTGCGCGTCGTAGGTGATCGCCGTCCCCACCACGCCCGTCGTGGGCGGCGTGGAGGTGAAGGCCGGGGGAGGGGTTTGGTCGAGCGTCACGACCAGCACGGGCGATTCGGCACTGGCCACGTCGTTGACATACTGGACGGCTGTGATCTCGTACGCTCCGTCGCCCAACGCCGACAGGTTGCTGGAGGTGATGATCACCGAGTTGCCCAGGGCCGAGGCTTCGCCGATGACTTCGCCGTCGGCCAGCAGTTCGACCAGCGCTCCGCTCGTCACGCCTTCCACGCGGAACACGAGCTGGCTGGCGTTGGTCAGGTTATCGGTGTTCGAGAACCCGGTGTCGCTGGCGTCCAGCAGGTCGACCGACGTTGGCCCCTTGGGCAGCACCTCGACGGAGATGAGCTGGGAGTCGTACGGGTCCTGCGTGTTGGAAGTGGTGGCTGGACGCACCCGTACGGTGGCGGTCGCCGTGCCGACGAAGCCCGCCTTGGGGGTCGCCCGCACCGCGCCGGTTGTGGCGTTCACTTCCAGCGTCAGGTTCGTGCCGTTGATGCCCGAGTACTGCACCGCGTCGCCCTCGACGTCCTGGGACGTCAGCTGGAAATCCAGCGGCGTATCGACGCTGGTCGAGAGCGGCGGGATGTCGTTGAGGAACGGTCCTCCGTTGATCGTGTCGGGCGTGATATTCACGGCGAACGTGTCCACCGCCTCGTGCCCCTCGGCGTCGCGCACCTTGACCGTGACATTCGCCGAACCGGTCGCTCCGGGGACCGCCTTGAGCATCACCAGGCTGTTCTCGACATCCTGCACGACGTCCACTGAGTCCATGGTAATGGTGATGGTGGGCACGCCGGAGGTGTTCGTCTTGACATTGCTGATGTTGTCGCGGTTCTTTTCGCCCTCGATCAGCATGCCCCAGATGGAGTGGTTGAAGTCCAGCCACCGCGTGGGGCCTTCGGTGACGAAGAACTGCGAGTTGTTGGTGTCGGGGCCGTAGTTGCGCATGCCCACCGTGCCCGGCCCCACGTGGCGCAGCGCGAAGCCGCCCTCGTCCGCGAAGGTGTCGCCGTAGATCGAGTAGCCGCTGCGGCCGTTGCCGAAG
>CAZUJM010000025.1:29317-36713 GCA_964620405.1 uncultured Pirellulaceae bacterium
TGTCGTCGGCCGACTTGGCCATCGACAGCAGGCCCGTCTGGTTGTGCTGCAGGTCGACGTGGAACTGGTCGTCGAAGTCCGGCAGGTCGGAGCCACCGGTGCCGTTTCCGTTCGGATCGCCGCCCTGGATCACGAAGTCATTCAGGACGCGATGGAAGGTGAGTCCATCGTAGAAGTCCTCATCGGCCAGCGTCGTCATCTGCTCGGTGACGCGCGGGGCCTTGTCGTCGAACAGTTGGAACAGCATCTTGCCGAAGCCGTTGACGTCGATCTGCATGCTGCGATTGCCCTGCGGAATGGCCGCCGTCAGCAACGCCGGATTGTCGATCGTCACCTCGTAGGTCAACGGACCGTCGTTGGGGTCCCAGCCATCGAGGGGCACGAACAGGGGAGAGCCGTCGAGCAGGCCCTTGTCGGGGATCGCCGTGATGTACGGCGAGTTGCCTTGCGGGATGGCGACGCCGGACGCGGTGGAGATGGCTTGGAGCGTCTGCTGGCCCTCCAATCGCGTGCCATTCGCGAACACCCACGTCGGGTAGCTCTCGATGTTGTTGTCGATGGCGACCTGGTTCGGAGTCCGGTCGGGGTTGGTCACTTCGACGTAGGGCAGGTAGTTCTGGCCGTCCTCGAACAGTTCCTTGGTCGCGGTGCAGTGCGGGCACCAGTACGCTCCGTAGAACTTCGCGCCCGACTGGGTGAGCGCCTTGGCGAAGGCCACCAGGTCGTCCGCCTTGGGGCTGTTATCGACGATGTTCAGCGTGGCCTTGGTTTCGAAGTTGATGTCCGCGGCCGGTATGGCGGCCGTGCTGCCGTAGAGCAGCACTTCGTGCGCGGGGAGCAGGTCCGGACCGTCGGCGGAGAACTTTAGCGCGCCGGCCTTTTGTGCCTTCATGCGCAGCGTGATGATCGTCTGCTCCGTCGCGCCCGTGGGCGACAGTTGCGAACTGATGGCGCCGATCTCGTCCAGCAGGCCGTCGGTCAACGTGCCGGACGTGGCCGTGTTGAACTTGTCGTTGAACACCAGCGAACCCACGGCGTCGGCCAGCGCCGCGTCGTAGGTAACGTCGAGGTAGGTCGAGAACACGCCCGCCTGTCCCGCGGGGATGAGCGACGTGGGACGCGTGTCCTTCACGCGGACCCGCATCAGGAACTCGTCGCCCACGTTGGCTTCGGTGATCACCGCGCCCGACAGGTTCGTCATGTCGACGGTCACGCGGATCGGCTTGTTGCTGAGCACGCCGCCGCCCAGGGGCGAACCGCTGATCACGAGATCCTGGCGGATGAACGCCTCCGTGAGGTTCAACTGGGCGACAGGACCGAACGACAGCGACGAGAAGCCATTGGCGTCAAGCTTGAACAGCTTCGTGTCCGAATCGATATCGAACGGACCGCTCAGGTTCGTGGCGGGACTGCGCGTGAAGATGCCGCTCTTGGAGACGATTTCCAGGGTGGTGAGGGCCGTGGAAGTGTCGACGCGGACGACGCCCGAGGTGGCATTGTAGATGATGTTGGTGCCCGCACCGATCTGGATGCTCACGTCGCCCGGCTCGCCTTCGGCTTCCAGCGTCTGCGTCGCGGGGATCGCCGCGAGGGGGGCGCGAAGCGTATCGGTGATGGCCGGCAGCACCAGGGTCGTGTCGACCTCGTCCGTCGATGGAGCCGCCAGCGGCGCGGATGATGCAGCAACCTGGGTGACAGGAGCCACGGCGGAGAGGACCTTGGAGGCCGGGGCAAGGCCACCGAGGCTTGAGTTCGTCTGGCCCGCGTGCGAGAGCAAAGCCGTGCCGCCGCGGCTCAAGGCCGCGAACAACGCCGCCGGACCAAGCGCCACGCCCGTGTCCACGGCCATCAGCATGCGTGCCTCCAGCGGCTCGCTCGACATACGCAGCGACGCTCGGCTACCGAACCGCGCACGGGTCGACGGCCGACGGAATCTCTTCAAGGAACCAAAGCCAAGGCGTCGCAGGGACTGGAACATGTTTTTCAGTTCTCCGTGTGAGTCAGGCACCACGTGGGAACTTCCGTGAGGAACGAAGGCCAAACCGTCCTGGCACCCTGGAGTGGGTGGACCTTCGCAGGTGGGTGGGCATCTCTCCGGCCGTGCCGCGCAGGGGCCGCGGATGCGCACTCACCAGTCGTCAACTTCTGAATACTCGAATCTCAAGGTAACCCGGACGCGGCGCTGGGATATCCCGGGACGCTTCCCGAGGCTCCGTCAGACCGATTCCCGAACTCGCACGCCGCACGGCGGCGACGGAACGCGACGCTCTATCCTAGGACGGTTTCCCGGGAACGGCGGCTCGCTCCGGGCAACGATTCCCACCCGACCAGCGGCTCGGAACAACCGGTCAACGGGAGAACCTGCCGGGTAGACGCGGGATGCCACCAGTAACGCGACAAGGCGCCGGTGCATCCGCAGCGAAAGCGACCGGAAATTCAGGCTACTCGCGTTCACGAATCGTTGCAAGCAAAACCAAGGCCCCGGCCGCCATCGAGGTGACGACGCCGCAACGGTTGCAGCGGTCGCACCCAGCACACCACGTTGCGAAAAAACATCGCCTCGCTCGGTTGTCGCGGCAGGGGAGCAATACCCGCGTCCGGGGCTTGTCTTATTGTTGGACCCTACGAATCGTTCGACGAGAAAGGTCGCCTTGCCTTGCCTCGCCTTGTGGATAGTCACAGTCGTAGCGGGGCCAATCCGGGGAAAGCGCCCGACGAAGATCTATTTTGTTGAACGACTCTGGCGGGATGAATAGTCTAGACAGTTGGGGCCGGCCTGCGTCCTGCGTAGAATTTGCGACGGGGCCTGACGGTTCCCCCCGAGCAGGTGTCCGACGCAGGATCCCAGTTCAGGATGGTTGACAGGTCCATCCGCGGCTCCCGCGATCCGCTCCCTCTGCATGGTTTTGCGAGGTCTCACCCATGTCCGCTTCAAGGTCGCACGATTCGAAACGGCGCGATGGTCTTGCCCTTTCCGGACGGCCGGTTGGGCGAGTCCGCGCGTCGGGCGGACGGCCTCTGGCTGGTCACGGTTTGAGACGCCGAACGCGGCGTTGGGATTGCGAACGCCTGGAGGAGCGGACCCTGCTGTCGTCGGTGCCCTTCGGCGCCACCAACCAGGACTTGAGCGAGTTCATGATCGGCACCGTGCTGGTCACGGCCGTGCTCATGGAGTCGAACGGGGCGCTGGATCCCAACACGCAGAACTGGACCCAGGCGGAGATCGACTGGCAGAAGCATCGGTTCCTCGAAGCCGCCAAGTGGTGGGAGACCGTGTTCAACAACCAGGGGTCGCTCCATTCGCTCAAATTCGAGTTCGACTTCACCTATCTGGAGAAGCCCTTTTCGACGAAGTACGAGCCGATCTCGCGGGTTTCGCACGAGAACATCCTCTGGGTGGACGAGTTCCTCGAGGCGAACGGATACCAGTCGGACATCGGGCCCCACAACCTGATCCTCCAGTTCAACCATGACCAGCGGTTGAAGTACAACGCGAACTGGTCGTTCACCACGTTCGTGGTGGACGCGTCCAGTGCGCCAGGCTCCCAGTTTCCGCCGGGGGGGCTCCGCAACGCCTTCGCGTACCCGGGGGGGCGCTACATCGTGGTCCATAGCATGCGCCCCGAGTCGACGATCGCGCACGAGATGGCCCACATGTTCTGGGCCATGGATGAGTACGAGGGCGGCTCGAGCTACACCACCCACCGTGGCTACTACGACACGCAAAACACCAACGCGGCGACAGGAAACCCCGACAGGTCCAAGCGTGTGTTGAGCATCATGGAAGACACGAATATCGCCTGGGTGGAGTACGCTGTTTCGCAGTCGGCTCGGGAGACGATCGGCTGGCGGGACAGCGACGGCGATCGGATATTTGACGTGCTGGACGTTCCGTTGGAACTGACCGGTAACGGGTCCCAGGATCCGGTGACGAAGGCGTTCTCGTTCGCGGGGACCACGAAGGTGGGGATGCTGAGGAACCAGAATCCCTTGAGCTGGCGACACGACATGACGTTAAACCGCGTGGGGCGGATCGAGTATCGATTCGACAACGAGCCCGAGTGGAAGACGGCGGCCACGGTGGGCGAATACACGGCGGATGTCAACCTGCAGGTCGATGTGCCGGCTGGAGCAACGTGGATCGAACTGCGAGCGGCCGAGCAGACCCTGCCGCTTTACTCCGAGGTGATCCGTCAGGCGGTCGTCAGTGAGACGGCGTCGCCGTGGTGGAATCGTCGCGAGCCCCTCGACGTGAACGACGACCAGCAGATCACTCCGCTGGATGCCCTGCTGGTCGTCAACTACCTGAACCTGAATGGAGCGGGTGTGCCCGTAGCCGGCGAGACGGCTCCGCCCTACATCGATTGCAATGGCGACCGCGTCATTGCTCCGATTGATGCCCTGATGGTGATCAACCGCTTGAACCGGGAGGTCGCCGCTGGCCAAGCATCCGCGGCAACGTCCGCGGTCGCTTTACCGGGCGGTGCCTGGGCCGGTATTGGCGAGGGCGAGAACGATCGGTCGATCCTCGCGGAGGCCGCAGTCGCGCTGGCTTCCCGCTCCCCCAAGGCTCCCGCAGGTTCGGCGGAAGATGCACGCGAACCATCGCTCCTGCCGCCGCGTAGTGCCGCAGGCTCGGCGGTGGCATCCGCGGTCAACGTATCTGAATCGTTGCTCGCTCCAACTCCGTTGATCTTGGCATCGGCCGCCGATCGACACTGGTGTGAGCCCTGGGAGTGGCCGCGGACAAGCGACGAAGCAGCAGGGGATTCAGCGAACGATTCAGCGGTCGATGCCGAGGCCGTATTCGACTGGGCGACGCTTGGCCTGGCAGTTCAGCTACCGGGACGGCTGCCTGTTTGAACGAGCCTGGTTGATCGATCCTGCGTCGATCCGGGCTGCAACAATCCGGCGGACAACTCCCTGGGCGGATCACTGGAACAATCCGCGTGGCGGACCTATGATGGGCCGATGGGGCGTGGCATGCCAGATCGGGGCCTTGCCAGATCGGGGCCTTGCCAGATCGCCTTGGGCGGGGAAGCGGGCAGGCCAGGTGCCAGGCTTGTTGAGCTGTCGAGGTCCCTTCGGCTCAGTCCGCACGATCGTCGCCCTCTGGAAACCATGAGGCAATCTGCGAATGCACTTCGTATGGAGCAGGCTCCTGAAGCCGTTGAACTGCGGACTGGCTGGAGTGTTCGCTGGCGCGCCGTTCGCTCCAGCGACCTGCCGCCGTGCGCCGTCGGCGTCTCGCACGCGGGGGCGGCGACCGACGCTGATGCTCGAATGCCTTGAGCGCCGAGCCATGCTGGCTGCCATCGACATGACCGACCAGGAGCAACTGCTGCTGGAACTGGTGAACCGCGCTCGCGCCAACCCGGAAGCCGAAGCGGCACGGTACAAGATTGAGCTCAACAAGGACCTGAAACCCGACGAGATTTCGAAGGATCCCAAGCAGCCGCTGGCGCCGCATCCCGCGCTGATCGCGTCTTCGCGTTTTCATTCCCAGGAGATGCTCGATGGCGACTGGTTCGCTCACGACAATCCGGTGAATGGCGATGGTCCCTCGGACCGGGCGAAAGACGCCGGGTATCCCGTGGGAGCGGGCGAGAATATCGCCTGGTTCGGCACGCCCGGCAAGCTCGAGAAGGACGCCGAGGTCTATCGCCGCCACGAGGCGCTTTTCCTGAGTCCTCCGCACCGCACGAACATGATGACGGCCGGCTATCGGGAGATCGGCAACGGCATCAAGTTCGGGATGTACGAAAAGCTGTACTCGATCATGGTCACGGAAAACTTTGGCAACCGTGGCGGCGAGTACTTCATCACCGGAGTCGCGTTCACGGACCAGGTGCAGCTGGATGATTTCTACACGATCGGGGAGAGCCTGCCGTCGCTGACCGTGACCGCTCGTCGGGAGCGTGACGGAGCGACCTTCACGACCACGACCGGATCCTCTGGAGGATACGCGTTGCAGGTGGGCACGGGGATCTACACGGTCACCGCCACCGGGGCTGGCCTGGCCGCGCCCATCAGCTTTTCCGGCGTCACGATCTTCAACAGCAATGTCAAGGTCGACTTCAACGCACGTGAATCGGTGGCCGGGACGCTGGCCGGGGTCGTCTTCGAGGATCGCGATGGGGATGGGAAGCGGGCCACGGCCGAACCGGTGATGGCCGAAGGCGTCGTCTACCTCGATGTCAATGACAACGCCAAACGCGATCCGGACGAGTGGAACGTCAAGACCAACGCTCAAGGTGAATACCGATTCGCGCGACTCGCGCCGGGAACCTACAGCGTCCGGTACGAACTGGATGCCGGACGCGAATTGACGGCTCCGAAGGATGTGAAACATTCGGTGACGCTGGCCAAGGGCGAGCAGCGGACCAATTTGGATTTCGGTTCGATCGTCGTCAATACGCGCCCCATCGCGGGAGCCGACCAGTTCACGGTGGAGAACGGCATCTGGGTGCCGATCAACATCTTCGCCAACGATCGCGATCCCGATGGGGAGCTGGCGCTTGAACTGACGCACCTGGATACGAAGCCGACGCATGGCAGCGTCGCGCTCGACCAAGAGGACTGGGTGGTCATGTACCGGGGAGACGGGAACTACGAGGGCCCGGACTTCTTTGAATACTCGCTGCGGGATAAAGAGGGATTGGCATCGGCGATCACACGCGTTGATCTGAACGTGATCCCGCGTGCCGACAAGTTCTGGCAAAACAAGACGAACAGTCTCGATGTGAACGCCGACACGTTCGTGACCTCCATCGACGCATTGCTGGTTCTCAACAGCCTGCATCGCGAAGGATCCCGCAAACTGGTGCGCGACACGAACGCCGTCGCTTCTGCCCCGTTCCTCGATGTCACCGGCGATTCATTCATCGCACCGCTCGATGCCCTGTCGATCATCAACGAACTGAATCGTATCGCCGCGGAGCGAAGCGGCGCCGCGGCCAACTCCGGGACTTCGACCGGTGGCGGCCCAGCCGAAGGCGAACCCGGCCACTCGGGTGCGGGACTGGCGGGGCCGCGAATGCTGCTGGCGGCCGCCGTGGAGCGGGTGTTTGGCGAACCGGGGACCACGCGAAAGGTCGTTGGTGGCTTGGGGTAAATGAGGAATTTTTGCCGGTGGTGCCGTATTGTCTCTAATTCCGGGTCATGCAGGTCGATCAAGTCCTACGGACAGTTCCCGTTGCATGGACCAAGCGAGTTAGGACGATGAAGTCAAAATTTAGTATCCTAGCAATTACCCTGGCCGGCCTTTCGCAGGCCCCCGAAGTCCATTCACAGCAACCCGTTGCGGCGGGATACTCTCCGTACGGCCAGGTTGCTGTGCCAGCTCCCAGCGGCGGGGTTCCCGTCGGAGCGATGCAGCAGTCGTTACCCGTGCCGG
>CAZUJM010000026.1:0-23670 GCA_964620405.1 uncultured Pirellulaceae bacterium
CCGCCAAAACCGCCGCCCTGGCCACCGCCACCGCGCCCACCGAAACCGCCGCCACCGCCGCCGCCGCCACCTCCGAAGCCGCCGCCACCTCCGCCAAAACCACCGCGGCCGCCACGGCCGCCGCCACCTCCCGGACCACCGCCACCGGGGCCACCACCGCCGGGACCGCCGCCCTGGTTTCCTCCCTCCTGCATCGCGCGGAAGGCTTCAAACTGCTGCCGCATCGCCGCCGCTGGATCCTGGCCGCCCTCGCCTCCCGGACGACCTCCCTGAGGACCACCCTGGTTGGCACCGCCAGCGTTGTTTTGGGCCTGCGGCGCCGCCTGCCCCACAATCGCCGACAGAGCCTGCCGCACCATCGCCGGGTTCGCCTTGCTCAACGTCACCACGCGCGTTGTCTGGAGCAGGTTGGAGTCGTTGTGATCGAGCTGCCGCACGAGCGCTTCGACTTGGCGGAACAGGTCATCGGGCGCGGCCACGACCAACTGGTTGCTGCGTGCGTCCACGCCTACCGTCATCTTCGACGACTCCTCGGAGCCACCGCCGCCACCACCGCCGTTGTTCCCGCCCCCGCGACCGCCACGCAGCGCGCGTACGAAATCTTCCGGCGTGGGCTGACGCTGCTGGCCACCGCCGCCGCCGCCGCCCGACACGCGACTGGCGAACACCTCGCGGACAATCGCCGCCACCTGCTCCGCACTCGTATGCTTCACCGGAATCATGCGCGGCTCCGGAATCGTCTGCACCTCCTCCGGACTTCCCCGCTGGTCCACAATCTCCAGCAACTGCTCGATCAACTCGATGTCGCGCTGCGACGCCTGTACGATCAGCGCGTTCAATCGAGTCTCCGGCACGATGCTCAGCGAACCACCGGAACTGGAGGTCGTGGCACTGCTGGACGAGCCACCGCCGCCCAGTCCCAGGATCGACCCCATCAAGCCGCCTCCACCGCCCCCGAGCGCGGCGTCCGCGAGACCTCCGAGCAGCCCGCCTCCCAATCCGCCACCGCCCTCCGAATCGCCGCCGCTCGAAGATCCCGAACGACCCGAAATCACCTTCGTCAGCACGTCGGCCGCCGCCGTGGCCGTGACATGCCGCAGATAGAAGACCGTCATCTGACGCGAGGAACTGGACGAACGCTGCGAAGTCAGCGACTTCAGCAACTGTTCGAATTCGTCGAGTGCCTTGCGATCCTTGGAAGCAATCACCAGCCCGTTCGGGCCCGGTGCGATCACGATGTCCGCTCCCGGTTCGTCCACCATCGACTCCGCATCCGCCGACTCCAAGGCCTCCAGTTCCTGCCCCGCCTCGGCATCACGGCCGTCCTGCTGGCCGCCCTCGCCGCCCGCCTCCGCCGGCGCATCGGCCGCAGAGGACGATTCGTCCGGGGACTCGTCGGGGGACGAATCCGCCTGGGCCAGCAGGTCTTCCATGGCCCGAGTCGCCTCGCCACTGGCGGCGAGCAGTTGGGATGCGTCCGTCAGGGAAGCCAGTTGCATGGATGCGGAAGGTCCGCGCCGATCGCCAACTTTCGAACCACGAAGCGGCCGATCCGCCGGTTGCTCGCGGGGCTCCGGCGTAGCCTCCGAGTCGCGTGCTTCACCCGGTCGCGTCTCATCGCCCGGCCGGGCCTCGTCACGCGGCGGGGGTACGCGACGCGATTCGGGGGAACGGCGACGGTCGACCTCACTGGTGTCGTCCCCGCCCCGAGCTCCCGACATCCGCGGCTCAATCGCCCGCATCACCGCCGAAGGCGTGACTTTGCGGATGCGATTCCCGCGCAGCGTTGGCCAGATCTGCTGCACGGCCTCAATCGCCGACTCCGCCTCGGAACCGGTGAGCGGCAGCACCCGTACCGGCTGCGAGGCCTTCGTGGACTGCCGCCGAGCCTCACCCGACTCGCCCATCTTCTCGAGGAACTCACGGATCTGCCGCACCTGGTCGGCCGTTCCACGCACCAGCAGACTGTTGCTCGTCAGGTCGGCATCGACCTTCAACCCATTGGCCGACGAGCCTTCCTGGTCCTGCGTGCCCACGTTGAAGAGTTTCGTGATCGACAACACCGCGTACTGCGGATCGACCATGTTCAAGGGAATCACGGCAACCTCCTGGCCGCCCTTCTGCATCTGCTCCAGCGTCGCGCGAATCGTGGCGTGCTGCGCCGGCAGCGCGTGGGCCACGAGGTTATTCGTCTTCGGGTCGATGGCCAGACGCAGGCTCGGGTCGGGCAACAGTGTCTGCAGCACCTGCAGCACCGACTGCGGATCGGCGCCCGTCACCGAATAGACCTCCAGCTGCGGCGTCGCACCAAAATCGCCCGCGCCGTCCGCCGAGGGAATGTCGACCAGTTTCAGGATCTCGCCCACCTGACGGATCACGTCGGGCTGACCCGTCACCATGATGCGCCGCTTCTTGCTGTCAACGGCCATTCGCAGTGAACCGTCGGCGGATGCGTTTTGCTGGTCGGGCAGGCCGAGCATCTGGCGGATGACGACCAGCGCGTCGTCAGTCGTGACGTGCGTCACCGGGAACGTGGTGACCCGCGCGCCGTTGGAAGCGTCCGGATCTTGGATCGACTGCAGCACGTCACGGATGGTTCGCAAACGCCCGGCCGTCTCCGTCACCGACAGCCGCCGCGCTTTCGTCAGCACCTGGATGTTCCCCTGCGGCCCCAGCAGCTTGTTCACCTCCTGCTCCGCCTCCTCCGGCGCAATCGGCCCCAACGGAAAGACGGTGTTCACCAGTTCGAATTCACCCAATCCATCTAGATCCTGCGGCGAAACCGTCCGCACCAGATTCGGCGGCACCCCGTCCTCCAAGTTCACCAGCAGCAGCATGCGTTCGCGACGCACCAACGTGAAGCCCTTCGTCAGCAGCACGCTGTTGAGCAGGTCGATGGCCTCCTCCGACGAGTAGCTGCGCGTGTCGCTGTAGTTGAAGGTGCCGGACGGCGGCGTCTCCAGCACCAACGACAGGTCCGCCTGCTGGGCAAACCAGTCGAGCACGTCTTTCCAGGGAGCATAGCGGAAGCTGAAACGCAGACGCCCGTCGGCATCGCGGGGCAAGCCCTGGGGCGGTCCGCTCTTGGCGGCCTCGCCCGCGGGAGTCGAGGCCCCGTCGCTGGCACTGCCGGAATCGCCGCCTGCACCAGCGCCTGCACCAGCGCCTGCATCTGCGGTCGCTTCCTTGCCGGGCTGCGCCGGAATCATCTGCTCCCACTGCTTCGCCTGCTCTTCGGTCAACAGCTTGGCGAGACGACGATCGTAGACGGAACGCACCATCGGACGACGGCGTTCATCCGACTTCTTCAAATCCGCCTCCCGAGCCTGCAGCGCCTCGGCCAACTGCCGGCGCTGGTCGTCCGTCAGCTTCAACTGGTCCGCCAGTTCGGGCTTCGCCAGCGCCGCGTACCCCTCCCGGCCCAACTGGATCTTTGCCAGCTCCGCCCGCTGCTCTTCCTTCAACAGCGCCAGACCCTCCTTTTCCGACTCCTGGGCGAACTCGGCCATCTTGCGATCGCGTTCCTCGGCCGGCAACTGCTTGGCCGCCAACGCCACCTCCAGCGCCGCCGACTCGCGCCGTTGAATCAGCGCATTCAGCTGTTCCAGCTGCGCCGCCTCGAGTTGCAACTGCTTGGCGACCTCCTCCTCCACCACGATGGCCAGGGATCCCACGAAGGTCGCATCCGCTGCCGATGCCTGGCGAGTCGCTCCGGCCGGCCCCCACGCCAGCCAGCACGCCATGCCCACGACCACCAGCAGCCAACGCCCGCGCCGGTGACCTGCCAACCGGTGTTGGCGCTCCGCCAGACAGTCGTGAAGCGATTCTTTCGAGGCAGGCAGCGAGTTCATAGGCGAAACCATCAGGCGAAATTTCTTCAATCAACACAAAGCCAACGGGCCGAGCTGGGAAACCTCAGCCGAACCCGATCTACCGAGCCGGCCCAAAGTGGCTGGCCCAACGTGGCCAGCAGCCCAAGCCGATCAGCGGCCAGGCCGATCAGCGGGCAGCCCAGACAGGCAGCGCACACCTGGCCGCACCCTCTACCAACCTCACCCGACCCCGAAAGTTTCGGGGGGGAGGCAGCGATAGACCAGCCAAGAGGCGAATTTACCAGACACCCCCACCACCGCAGACCACCCATTCAACAACCAAAACGTCCGTTGGGTATATGAGATCTTCGCTTCCCGGCCAAACCTCACCCGTTCATGGTAGTCAGCGATCCGCCGAGTCGCCAACGCTTTCCGGTTCGCGTGCGACTCAAGAGGAGCAGAGAGAAGATGAGGAGACAAGCAACTGAAACATGCGGGAGACCGACGGGTGCCGGTTGGGCCAGGGTGGCAATCTCCGTTTACGCGACTGGGAAGGCTCTCTTATGATAGGAGCATCGAGGAGCGTCCGACCGGGACTTTGTGGTGGTCGTGGCCACTTTGTGGTGGTCGTGGCCACTTTGTGGTGGTCGTGGCCACGAAGACGGCCACGAAGACGGCCACGAAGACACTGTCTTGGCGTCGCCAGGCATCAGCATCGACGGGCATGCATGCGCCGACGGGCAGCGATTTGGGTTTTCGTTACCCACCGGACAGGTTTCGATCCGTGAACCAGGGAGAGGGACATGGCAGATCCTCGCGTAGCGGGACGCTCGCCACGCACGCTGTTCGGCTATGCCGCAGCCGGTTGCGTTCTTGCCAGTTGCACACTGGCGATCCTTGTTCTCGCGACTTCCAGGACGATCGCGTGGGGGGCGGACGAACCGGAGGCGCCGGCGACCGAACTGGCGGCGCCCAGCAATCAAGCGGCGTCGGCCGGCCCCCAGCCCGCAGCGAAGGGCTCCCCATCGGACGGCCTTCCCCAGGGCAAGGAGCCGTTCGAGGTGGTCTCCGAGCTGTCGGCAGCGGAGCCTCCACGGCCACCCGCAGCCATCGATGCCCCTTCCTCTGCCGGGATGCCGCCCTCTGCTGGGATGGATGAGGCGACGATCCGCGATCTGGACCGCATCCGCCGTCGGGTCGGCCGCAGCCCGCTGGCGGGAAGCCTGCTGGAATCGGTCGGCCCTGGCAAGGACTCCAAGTCCTTGGGCGACAGCGAGTTCGCTCGCCAGCTGCGGGACCGCTTTGGACTTCCCCGAGCCCGCAGCCCGTACTCGACCCAAGCTCCCTCGGAAGGCAGCAGTGACCGCCGGCGCGACGAGACCAGTGGCCAGACCAAGGATGGGGACGCCATGCGGCGGCTCTATCTGGAGTCGATGATGCGGCGGCTGGAGGTGTTGGCGGAGGATCTAGAATCGGTGGACCTGGGGCAGGACGCGGAGCAGATCCGCACCGTTCGCGCCCGTCTGGCCCTGGAAATGGGCATCGAGTAGGTCTTCCCGGACAGATCCGACCAAGGGTCGGCGCGGTAGACGATCCGGGACGCAACCACTGCCCGCTGATAAGTTCCCCAGACGCTGCCAGCCCCAACAAGCCAACCCAGACAAGCCAGCCAAGACAAGAAGCCCACGCCAGCCACACAAGACAGGCGAGCTGCTTCAACGGCGGAGATTGACACTTGGGACGGCGATCATTACTCTAAACCCCTAAGAGAGTTACGTCATCTCTGACGGCCCGGCAGTCGGTTTCGTCCGAGCTCGCTCCAGTCACCGCCGGTCCTCTCTGCGCCCACTTCGTCGGCTCTTCTGCTCGACGCGGGCCACGCCCTTGTGATCCAAAGTACGAGAACCCCAAAGGCCGACCACGATGGATGAATTTGCCAAGATTCTCATCCGCAACCGCACGATCAGCAAGGAGCAGTTGGTCCACGCCGACCAGGTGGCGAAGAAGCAGGGCGTGGGCGTGGGGGACGCGCTGGTGAGCCTGGGATATGCGACCAGCGAGCAGGTGATGCGTGCGATTGCGCAGCAGCACAACCTGGAATATATCGACTTGGCGGAGCAGCCGATTTCGCCGTCGGTGGTGGAGTTGGTGCCGGAGTCGGTCGCGCGGGAAAATACCATCCTGCCCCTGGATGAACTCGGCGACGATGTGTTGCGTGTGATTGCCAGCGATCCGTATGACTTGGAAACGTTCGATAAGCTGCGTTTCATCCTGAACCGGCAGATCGAGATCGCGTTGGCGCCGCGGGAAGCGATCTTGGAGGCGATCAACCGTTGCTACGGGCAGATCGAGGGCGAAAGCGCCGACTCGATGCTGCAGGAGTTCACCGACACGGCCATCGACTTCACGGAGACCGAGGCCGACACGGGCGGACCGGGGGAAGTGGTCGACGAGTCCAGTGCGCCGGTCGTGCGGCTCGTCCAGGTCATGATCAACGAAGCCGTTCAGCTGCGTGCGTCAGATATCCACATCGAGCCATTTGAGGACCGAGTGCGGGTGCGGTACCGCATCGACGGCGTGCTGGTCGAACGCGACAGCCCGCCCCGCCGCTTGCTGGGTGCGATCCTGAGCCGTATCAAGATTCTGGGCAAGATGGACATCGCCGAACGTCGCCGGACCCAGGACGGCCGTATCAAGATCACGGCTGGCAACAAGGAACTCGACCTCCGCGTCAGCGTCATCCCCACCAACCATGGCCAGTCGGTCGTCATGCGACTGCTGGACAAGGACAACATCAAGGTCGGCGTCCGCCAGCTGGGACTCTCCGAAAAGACCTACAACCAGTTCACCGGCCTCATCCGCCGCCCCAACGGCATCGTGCTCGTCACCGGCCCCACCGGCTCCGGAAAGACCACCACGCTCTACGCCGCCCTGAACGAGTTGAACCGCCCCGACCGCAAGATCATCACGGCCGAGGACCCCGTCGAATACTACCTGCCCGGCATCAACCAGGTCGAAGTCAAACACAGCATCGGCCTCGATTTCGCTCGCATCATTCGGGCCATGCTCCGCCAAGCCCCCAACATCATCCTCGTCGGTGAGATGCGCGATCTCGAGACGGCGTCCATGGGCATCCAGGCGTCGCTGACTGGACACTTGGTTTTCAGTACACTTCACACGAACGATGCGCCCAGTGCGATGACGCGGATGGTGGACCTCGGAGTGCCCAACTATCTGGTGGCGAGCAGCGTGGTGGCGGTGTTGGCCCAGCGTCTGGTGCGGGTGGTGTGTCCGAAGTGCAAGAAGCCGCACACGCCGAGCGAGGCGCAGATGGAGACGGCGGGGATCACGCCGTCGATGGCAGCCCGGGCGACGTTCATGAAGGGCAAGGGCTGCAACAACTGCAATGGCGGTGGGTACCGCGGCCGTATCGGCATCTACGAGCTGATGATGATGACCTCGAAGATCCGCGAAATGGTCTTCAAGAACGCGTCGGCCGTCGAGATCCGGGACGTGGCCGTAAAGGAAGGCATGACAACCCTTTACCGCGACGGCATCGAGAAGACCCTGAAGGGGGTCACGACCATCGACGAGGTCTTCCGCGTGGCCAAGCGGAGCGAAGCCGACCAGGGCCCGCTCGACGAGTGACCACCGTTGCCCGACGGCCGCTCCCAGCGACCTCACGCGGGCGGGTGTTCAAACGGGTGAACAAAGCAATTTACTTTTTTGTTGGCGCGCTGCTCGGTTGAGTCCAGGGCCTCATTACAATGGAGGGCAATCCGGGCGAGCTGGGCTGATTGAGGCAGGCATCGACGGAGCCGTACTCGCGACGTCGAGCTGCCTGGGAAACAGCATCAGCCCGCGAGAACACCGATAACCAAGAACCCGAACCAAGGCATTATCCAAGCAGATCCACGCTCGGCGTCCTCTTTCAAGATCGATCTCGCATTCCTCCTGCGGGGTGGAATGCGAAAAAGGAGGCTGCGGGTGGTCTGCGACACTTTTTCAGGCATCAAACTTGTTTGCATGGCGCAGGGCGAGAATAATCTTGCGCGATTCGGTCCGGTGATCTGCGAACGTCCCAGCCCGCCAGGGCGAAAGACGTCGCCCAAGTCGCCGACCGCTCTCCTCATGTGAGATCTCGTCCACGCACTTCGGCTGCTCATCTGCTTCGAGAATCAGCTCCTGACCGCCGGGTCTCCTGTGGGAGTCCGGACCTGGGCGCAGGACAGAGAAGGGGTTCCCGTGGCATGAAGGCCTGGCTGGCGTCGGCGGCGACGCCGCGACATGCATCCGTATGGGAAGACGGGAAAAACGGTCATGGCAACGATTCTCATTGATAAGCTGCTGGCGGCTTGCGTGAAGCAGGGGGCCAGCGATATCCACATCGCGGTGGGACAGCCTCCCGTATTCCGGCTTCACGGTCGGATGCGGAAGCTGGAAACGAAGACGCTGGAGCCGGAAGACACGCAGGCGTTGATGAAGAGCATCACGCCGGACCGCTGCCAGCAGGAGCTTCAGGAAAAAGGCGGCAGCGACTTCGGCTTCGCCTTCGGCGACTTGGCCCGCTTCCGTGTTTCGATCTTCAAGCAGCGCGGCAACATCGGCATGGTGCTGCGGCAGATCCCCAACTCCATGCTGACGATGGAGCAACTGGGGCTGCCCACGAGGGTGGCCGAACTGTGCATGCGTCCCCGCGGCCTGTTCCTCGTGACGGGGCCGACGGGGTCGGGCAAGAGCACGACGCTGGCCAGCATGATCAACCACATCAACGAAACGGTCGACCACCACATCATCACGATCGAAGACCCGATCGAGTTCTACCATTACCACAAGAAGTCGACGGTGAACCAGCGCGAGGTCGGCAACGACGTGCCGAGCTTCGCGGAGGCGATCCGGCGAGCCCTGCGGCAAGACCCCGACGTGATCCTGGTCGGCGAAATGCGCGACCTGGAAACCATCGAGACGGCGATCACGGCGGCCGAAACGGGCCACGTGGTGTTCGGCACGCTGCACACCAACAGCGCCCAGGGCACGGTCAACCGAATCATCGACGTGTTCCCGACCAACCAGCAGGACCAGATCCGCACCCAGCTCTCCACGTCCATCATCGGCGTGTTGGCCCAGACGCTGGTGCCGAAAATTGGCGGAGGCCGCGTGGCCGCCTACGAACTGCTGGTCGTCACGCCCGGCATCGCGAACCTGATCCGCGAGAACAAGACCTACCGTATCACCTCGTCGATCCAGACGGGGGCGAAGCACGGCATGATCCTGATGGACGAGTCGCTCTTCCGGCACTGGCGCGACGGCAAGATCTCGATCGAGGACGCGCTGTCCAAGGCCCAGTCGCCCGACGACCTGGCCAAGCGGATCGCCAACGCCCAGAAGGGCGTGTTCGACGACGATTCGGATGTCGCCGACGCCGCCGAAAAGTAGTCCGCGACACCGGCCCCCCCTTCGACTCGCCCGGCCGCTCGCGAAACCAACCCTCCACCAAAGCCCGAAGAACGCTCTCCATGGCCATACGACGCATCGGACAGATTCTGGTCGACCTCGGGTTCATCAACGATGAACAGCTGGAGATGCTGCTGGACGAGCAGCGCCGCCATCCGGGCGAACTGCTGGGCAAGCTGGCCGAAGAGATGGGGCTGGTGAACGACGAGCAGGTGGCATTGGCGCTGGCGGAGCAGATGTCGCTGCAGGTGGTGAAGCTGAACGACGTGCAGGTTCCGCCGGAGGTGCTGGGGCTGATCACGGAGCCGATGGCGCAGTTGTACCGGGTGATTCCGGTGAAACTGGAGGGCAACGCGCTGACGGTGGCCACGTGCGACCCGCAGAACCTGGCGATCGAGGATGAGCTGCGGACGTTCCTGGGCTACGACATCCGCCTGATGGTTTCGACGGAGAAGGACGTCCAGGCGGCGCTGGGCCGCTACTACGCCGCCGCCTCGGAAACCTTCGAGAGCCTCGTCAGCGACCTGGAAGCGGACAATGAGTTGGAGATGGCGGCGTCATCGCTCGCGGGCGGTGGCCCGATCGACATCACCGGCGCCGAAGCGCTCGCCGACAGCGCTCCAGTACGCAAGCTGCTCAACATGGTGCTGCTGATGGCCATCCGCGACCATGCCAGCGACATCCACATGGAACCGTTCGAGGACGAGTTCCGCATCCGCATCAAGGCCGATGGCGTGCTCTTCGAGATGGTCCCGCCGCCGCGGCACCTGGCCTTCGCCATCACCACCCGCATCAAAGTCATGGCGAACCTGGACATCGCCGAACGTCGCCTGCCGCAGGACGGCCGTATCGAACTGTCGGTCGGCGGCCATCCCGTCGACCTCCGCGTGAGCGTGCTGCCGACGATGTTCGGCGAGAGCGTCGTTATGCGAGTGCTCGACCGCACCGTCGTGTCGCTCGACCTCACCAAAGTCGGCATGGATGAAAAGACACTCAAGGGATTCCGCGAGGTGATGCACAAGCCCAACGGCATCATCCTCGTCACGGGCCCCACGGGGTCCGGCAAGACGACCACGCTCTACTCGGCGCTCAGCGAGCTGAACGAGATCACGGAAAAGCTGGTCACGACCGAGGACCCGGTGGAGTACGACATCGACGGCATCATCCAGATCCCCATCGACGCGGAGATCGGCAACACGTTCGCGCAGTGCCTGCGGGCGATCCTGCGGCAGGATCCGGACAAGATCCTGGTGGGCGAGATCCGCGACACGGAGACGGCGGAGATCGCCGTGCAGGCCTCGCTGACCGGCCACACGGTCTTCAGCACGCTGCACACGAACGACGCGCCCAGCACCATCACCCGTCTTCGCGACATGGGCGTGCCGCCCTTCCTGATCACGGCGACCGTGGAGGCGATCCTGGCCCAGCGTCTGGTCCGCCGCGTCTGCTCCAACTGCCGCGAACCGGTGACGGTCAACGACGAGATCCTGTCCCAGCTGGAATTGACGCGAGAACTGCTCGGCGAGCGGACGTTCTATCGCGGACGCGGCTGCGAGAAGTGCAACAACACCGGCTACAAGGGACGCGTCGGCCTGTTTGAACTCATGATCATGAACGACGACCTCCGCGAAATGGTCCTCCGCGGCGCGTCCACCGACGAGTTGCGTGAAAAGGGTCGCGAGTACGGCATGACGACGCTCCGCGAGTGCGGCATGAACTATGCCTACCAGGGCGTGACCACGGCCGACGAAGTGATCCGCGAAACGATCCTCGATGCCTGATCCCCGCCGGATCCGGCAACCGCCTCCTGACCTGACCTGACCTGACCTGACCTGACCTGACCTGACCAGTTCGACCCGCAGTTCCAGCAAACCGACCTCCGTATCGACCGGCCATCCCGACTTCGGTTCGACGCCCACCCGGCGACGGACGGCGAACCGGGATGCCTTCCACGAACGACAGCTTCCCCACAGGGAGTCCACCATGCCGACATTCCAATTCGAAGCGATGGATGCCAAGGGGCAGGAAATCCGCGATGTCGTGGAGGCGGAGAACGAAGAAGCGGCGCAGACGCTCATTCGTGACATGGGCTACTTTGTCACGAAGATCAACGTCAAGAAGGGTCGCAAGCAGGCCGAGAAGAAGACCGCCGACGGCAAGAAACGCGGTTTCGCCATGGGTGGCGTCAAAAGCAAGGACCTCTGCACCTTCACTCGCCAGCTCTCCATCCTCCAGGATGCCGGCCTGCCGATTCTCCGCAGCCTGCGAATCCTGGAAGAACAGGCCAAACCCGGCCGGCTGAAGAACAGCCTGATGGATGTCTGCGACGAGATCGAGGGCGGAGCGACGCTCTCCGAAGCGCTCGCCAAGTCGCCCAAGGCGTTCGATCGGCTGTACGTGAACATGATCAAGGCCGGCGAGGCCGGCGGTGCGTTGGAAGTCATCCTCCAGCGACTCGCCGACTTCAAGGAGCGATCCGAGGCGCTCAAGCGGAAGGTCAAGGGCGCGATGGTCTACCCGGTGGTCGTCATCATGGTGGCCGTCGGCATCCTCACGTTCATCATGCTCAAGATCGTGCCGACGTTCGAGCAGATCTTCAGGGACTTCGATACCGAACTGCCGGCCGCGACCAAGCTGCTGATCACCATCTCGCACACCACGGCCAACTACTGGTTCATGATTCCCGGCATCCCCATCACGCTGGTGATCCTGGTGAAGATGATCCGCAAGTTCAAAGTCGGCCGCATGGGCTGGGACCTGTTCTCGCTCAACTGGCCCGTCTTCGGCATGCTCATCGAAAAGAACTCCATGGCCCGCTCCACCCGGACCCTCGGAACGCTCGTCTCCAGCGGCGTGCCGATCCTGGAGGGCCTGATGATCACGCGCGAGACGTGCGGCAACGCGATGTTCGAGCGGTTGTACGCGAAGGTGGCGGATGCGATCCGCGAGGGCGAGACGATCGCCAAGCCGATGAAGGAACACTCCAAGCCCGGCTTCCATCCCGTGGCCGCCGCGCTGTGGGTGGCGACCGCCGTGCTGCCGATGGTGCCGCTGTTCTTCATCAACGGCATGATGGCCGTGGCCCTGCCCGGCGCCGCCGCCGCCGGCATCATGGCCCTCGGATACTACATGATGCGGATGAACCGCCGCGTCGCCGACGACCTGGTCGTCAACATGGTCGACGTCGGCGAGGAGACGGGCGAACTGGATACGATGCTCTACAAGGTCGCCGACACCTACGACGAAGAGGTACGCGTGCTGACCGACAGCTTGATGAGCTTGCTGGAACCGCTGCTCATCGTGTTCCTCGGTGGCGCAGTCGGCTTCATCGTCATCTCGCTGTTCCTTCCGCTGGTCAGCCTGATCACCAACCTGTCGAAGTAAATTCCCGTCCGTCGCAGTCCACGCCGGCGTCCCAAGAACGCCGGCGGCCCCCAAACGCTGGCGGATCCAAGCAACCCGGCGGCCGGAAACGTTCCGCGCGGAACCCGCCGAACGCCAACCGCCCCTTGAAGACCGCCCAAGTAAAACCACGCCCGACCAAGGAGTTCTGCATGAGGTCCCAGGATCAACCTCCGTTCCCCGCTCATCGGACGAGCCGCCTCGGTTTCACGCTCGTGGAACTGCTGGTGGTGATCGCGATCATCGGCGTCCTGGTGGCCCTGCTCATCCCGGCGGTCGGCATCGCGCGGCGGAGCGTCCAGAAGAGCGCGGTGGTCTCGGAGGTGGGCGGCATCGAGCAGGCGTTGCAGGCGTTCAAGACGCAGTACCAGGCCGACTTCCCGCCCGACTTCACCACCTTCGGCGCCGTCGGTCGCGGCGGAGATCCGCTCGACAAAGCCGCCCTCGACCAGTTCCTCTCGCGGTTGTTCCGCTACCGCAACCCGGCCACCGATGTGCCGCGACTGCCGCCCGCCTTCACGCAGCCCGTTCCCAACGCTCTGAACAATCTCGATCCGTCCGAAGCCCTGGTGCTGTGGCTCCGCGGCTTCTCCAACGACCCCGCCAATCCGCTCTTCGGCCCCCCGGGCCAAAATCCGGACCAGGTAGAACGGACTCCGATCTTCGCCTTCGACAAGAACCGCCTGCAAGACCTCGACGGCGACGGATTCTATGAGTATTACCCGGCCTACGGCACGCAGCAGCCGTACCTGTACCTGGTCCACTACAACTATGTGAACGCCTTCGCGACGCGAGACGACAATCTCGTCTACCTGTTCAACGGCCAAAACCAGGCCGCGTTGCCCCGGCCCCTGCCGCGACCCTACCTGACGAGGCGCGACATCAGCGTGGCCGCCATCGACCCGCGTCTGAAGACCAGCTATGCGGCTTCCGACACTTTCCAGGTTTTGTCGGCGGGACTGGACGGCGAATATGGGGTCCAGGTGCGTAGTACGAGCGTGAACGATTACCTGCCGTTTGCGTATCCCATTGGTCCCTATCCCGACAAGCCGCATCTGGACAACATCACCAGCTTCGCTCGCGGAGCCCTGGAGGATTCGCTGCCGTGATGAACGCCCGCGCCGGAACTGTCGCTCGCTGCGCGCCGCCAGCACTGACTGCCTCAGTGCCGGGCTCGGCCTGCGCGCGAATTCTGCGAATTGTTCCCGGCCAACAGCGTCCTGCCACCGGCCCGCTCCGCCCGGGTTTCACCCTGGTTGAACTGCTTGTCACCATCTCCATCATCGGCATCCTCGCTTCCCTGGTCCTCGTCGGTCTGGCCGGCGTCCAGGAAACCTCGCGGGCCGATCGCGCCCGGGCCATGATCGCGCGACTCGATTCGCTCGTCGGGGAGCGGTGGGAGGCCTTCAAGTCGCGGCGAGTGTTCGTGCCGATGGTCAAGCCGCCGAACATGACGCCGCAGCAGTGGCGACAGAGCCAGTCGTTGCTGATGGCCCAGTATCGCCTGGACGCCACGCGCGAACTGATGCGGATGGAACTGCCCGACCGCAAGTCCGACCTGCTGGCCCCGCCCGTGCGGCTGCCCGCGCCCCCGACGCTTTGGCGGGCCTATCGCAGCGCGATCCGCCGACAACTGCTCAAGAACAAGAACCGCATGCTGCCTCCGGAGAATCAGCCCTCATTCGACCAGGAAGTGGCGAGCGAGGAGGTCTGGTCACAGCAGCATGAGGGCGCCGAGTGCCTGTATCTGATCTTGTCGCAGATGGTGGACGATGAGCGGTCGGCGTTGGAGTTCTTCTCGGAGAACGAGGTCGGCGACGTGGACCAGGATGGCATGCTGGAGGTGCTGGACGGGTGGGGTTCGCCCATCGCCTTCCTCCGCTGGGCTCCGGGCTTTGAACTGGTCGGTGGACCCCAGGATCGCGAGACGCCGGACCCGTTCGACCCGCGCGGCATCTACCGCGCCCGTGGTACCTTCGCCCTCTACCCGCTGATCTTCTCCGCCGGACCAAACAAGCAGTTCGAGATCATCGTCCGCAACCCGTACGCCGCCGCGCCGCTCGTCTATTCCCAACTCGTCCCGCCGAACAACCCGTTCATCGGCACGCCCGGCTACCAGGGCATCCTCAGCCAGCCGCTCGGCATCTGGGAAGATTCCAACAGCGACCTGAAGAACGGATCGCTGGACAACATCACCAACCATGGTCTGGCAGGTGGCTCATGATCGGCGCGTATCTTGAGCCATCACGCGACCTGTTACGGATGCGATCTGGTCGCGCGAGTTCGCCGCGCGGCCTGACGCTCACCGAACTGCTGGTCGTGGTGAGCATCATCGTGGTCGTATCCGGCATGCTGGTGCCCATGGTCACGCCGGTGCTGCGCGGGCAGAAGGTGCGTGAAGCCACCCGGCAGGTCAACCTGCTCCTGTCCGGCTCCCAGACGCGCGCCGCCGAACTGGGGCGGCCTTATGGAGTGTGGATCGAGCGAGCCGGTCACGAGAACGTGCCGCCGAACCTCTGGTACACGGCTTACAAACTGTTCCCGGCCGAACAGCCCGAACCGTACACGGGCGATGTGTTCAACGCCCGCGTGCGCCTCGCTCCCACCAACATCAACGACCCGAACTATTTCATCTGGGAAGCCCACTTCAACCCGGATCCGAATCCGCAGGCGGACATCATCCCCGGCTTCCAGCCCAACTGCTGCGACACCGTCACGATGTCGATCGCCAACAACGCGCCGCTTGTCCGTGTCGGCGACTTCATCCGCTTCGAAGGCCGCGATCCGAAGTACCCGATCGTGCGTCGTCCGCTGCCCGACCGGTTCCTGTTCGGCGTGCCGAAGAACCGGCCCGACATGCTGGCCGGGTTGCAGAAGCATCTGCGAATGCTGACGGGTCCCACGAACGCCCAGGCGGCGGCCGAAGCCCAGTCGTACTCGCGCGGCGTCTCCTTTGAAGTCCTGCGGCAGCCGATCAAGGGAGCCAGCCCGCCCGTGGAACTGCCGCGCAACACGGGCCTCGACCTGTCGCTCTCCGGCTACCGCGGAGTCTTCAGCCCGACGCTTACCCGCTTCCGTGAAATCGTGCCCGAGTACGACATCGCGATCATGTTCAATCCGAAGGGCGGAGTCGACAGCGTCTACTTCATCGCGCACGAACCCGACGTGCCGGGGGAGGAAGAGCGTTTCACGTTCGTCGAGAGGCCGGTCGGTACCATCAGCCTGCTGGTGGGACGCGACGACAAGATTGGACGGGATCGCCGCGGCAACCTGAACTTCGACATGAGCAGCCTCAATGCCGAGAATGTGCAGAACAACCTCGGCGGCCCCATGGGGGAAGCCAGCCTGCAGGACGCCGATAACCTCTGGATCTCGGTCGATACCCGCACGGGACGTGTGCAGAGCGCCCCGAACGTGAATCCGTTCCCGCCGAACGATCCGAACGTCCTGCCTCCCAACGCCGACATCCGCTCGCTGCTGTCCGTCGCGCGGCAACTGGCCGACACGGCCATTGACCAAGGAGGCCGCTGACCATGGAGGCACTCCGAAACGTTGTTCGCCGGTCACTCGCGCGATGCGCAGCCGCAACCGCCTCGCGTCTCCACCGTGGCATCACCCTGCTGGAGGTGCTGATCTCGATCGGCGTGGTGGGCATCGGCCTGCTGGGCGTCGCCTCGCTGATTCCGCTGGCGCATTACAAGGCCACGCAGGGCATCGAGGAGGATCGCAAGTCGCAGTTCGGCAAGCGGGCGTTCCGCGACTTCTTCGTGCTCGGCATCGACCGCCCCGGCTCCGTCCAAACCTCCACCGGCGGCATGCTACTCAATCCCTACTGGACCTACGCGGCGCAACCGGGCATCAATCCCTACGAGACGATCTTCAACCTGAACACGGGCAAGGTGCTGCGGAGGACCTACTGCATCGATCCGCTCTACGTGGCGTCGCCTGGGCTGAACGGCGAACCGTACCGGCTGAACGCCCGCTTTCCAGCCGATACTTCGGCCTTGCCTGGCGACATCGCCAACAGCATGCCCCTGCGTCTCACGCTGCTCTCGCGCCGCCCCGAAGACTATCGCCTGCAGCTGAACCTCGCGCAGCGGACCGCCTACAACAACTTTCTGCTCGCCGGTACCGGCCCGAACCTGCTGATGAGTTTCCCGCAGGCCGAACAGGTCTTCCGACTGCAGGACGATGTCGTGGTGGAGGCGCCGCAGAATCCGAACGACATCGCGCGGCAGAGCTATCTGGACAATGGCATGAAGGGCTACGCGGGCGGCGCGTACAGCTGGATGGCGACGCTCGTGCCGGACGACCTGCTCACCGGGGTGGGCACGCCCGCCACGAACATGTTCACGCTGTCGGTGGTAGTGTTCCACCAGCGCAGCCTGGCTGCGTTTCCACGGCAGGAGGTGATGGCGCAGGTGGTGAACCTGCCTGCTCCCAACGGCCAGGTGCTGCCCCCCTCCGTGCCCGACCAGCCGATCAGCGTGCTGGCCGGCAACACCAAGGAAGTAGTGATCCAGCAACTGCCCTTCGCGACTCCCAACCAGGGCGATGCCAGCGTCCGCGACATCCGCGCCGGCGGCTGGGTTGCGTTGCTGCAAGGCGGCACGAACTACCTGAAATGGTTCCGTGTGCAGGCCGTCGACCAACCCGACAATGAACTCGACACGACCCGCGCCCTGACGCTCGTGGGGCCCGACTGGCATTCCATCGTTCCCAATCCGGCAAGCCCTCCGCCGCTGTTCGCGATCTTCGTCAAGAACGTGGTTGCGGTCTACGACAAGACGGTCGAGCTTCGCTGAGAGATTGTTCCCGATCGAGTCCGGCGCGGTCGAATGTCGGCAATCCGATTCGCGGGCGCGCGAGTTGAACGAGACACGAAAATGACGGACCGCCTGCCCCGCGTAGGCGAAACCTTGTGAAAGCGAAGAGATCCATGACGCGACGTCGCCCCCAACGACGAGGCATCCTGCTGCTGATCGTGCTCAGCTTGCTGGTGCTGTTCGTCCTGATCGGCATCACCTTCGTGGTGACGGCCGACCGCCACGCGCGGGACAGCAAGATCGCGGCGCGGCAGGAGCGTACGGGCGACGACCCCGTCAAGGAACTCGACAGCGGCCTGCTGCGACTGCTGCGTGGCACGCCCGATCCCAACAGCGTCGCCTCGCGCCACAACCTGCTCCGCGACCTCTACGGCGCGGATGGTTTCCAGGCCATGGTGGCATCGGCCGTGATTGCCGATCCTTCCCAGCAGTTCGTGCGGATCAATTTCGCGGACAATGCCCAGGTCGACGCGCAGTCCCGTCGTGCGGACTACTACGCGGGGGGCGTGCTCACGATGCTCGACGGTTTCGGCTCGGGCCGCAGCACGCGGATCGTGCGCTACGTTCCGCCCCCGGCGGCGAATCAACCGGGCCAATTGGTGGTCGTCGCCTTCGATGACCTGCCGCCCAGCTACCTGCCGCTGCCGGGCGAGCGATTCCTGGTGAACGGCAAGGCCTTCAATGGCACGGGCGACGGCTACAATGGCACGTCGGGCAAGGCAGATGCACGGCAACAGCCGAGTAATTTCGAACTGGCATTGCTGCCCTTCTTCATGAACCGCGCGCTGCTTGCGCACGAGGACGGCGACGAGAGTTGGGACGCCCACGACTACCAGAACGTGTTCCTCGCGCGGATCCCGACGGTGATGCCGCCAACCGGCGTGGCGTCGCCCAACAACCCGCTGCTGCCCAGCTTCCACCAGCCGTTCCTGGTGAACTACTGGATGCAACGCCTGGCATCGGGCGCGGTGCGTTGGGACAGCAACGGCGGCTCCTCGCAGGCCATCGTCGACTTCCTGCGGCGTAGCACGGTCGCGCGTCCACTGCCGACGGTCCATCCGTTTTTCTCCGGCAGCAATCCGGCCTTCGCTCCCACCGTCGTGGGTTTCACGTCGCTGGGCTTGCCGCAGTTCGACCCCGATTCGGACAGCGACCAGGACGGCGTTCCCAACTGCATGGATTCCGACTCGTTCGGCACGACGCCCGGCAGCAGCGGTGCGGATGGCCGTGTCGACGACCTCGACAACGACGGCCTGGCCGACGTGCCGATCGTCCGCGGCCCCTGGGATGTCGACAACGACAACGACGGCGTCGCGGACAGCGTCTGGATCGACCTGGGCGATCGCGTGAAGACGGCGCCCGACGGCCGCATGTACAAGCCGCTCTACGCGATCCTCTGCGTCGACATGGACGGCCGTCTGAACGTCAACACGCATGGCACGCGCCAGGTGCTCAACACGATCCAGGGAACGCTCGTCGACTACGATGGTTCCGCGACCGGATCGCCCGGCACGCAGCTGGCGGGTGTGATGGTGGGACAGGGCTACGGCCCGGCGGAGATCCGCCTCGACTCGGCGCTGGCGCGGATGTCGCGTGTGCCGGCCAATGGCGTCGCCCTGTTCTCGGACATCCTCGCGCAGCGGTATGGCGTGGCGGAGACGAGTCCCGCGCCTCCGAGCCTGTCGGGGCTGCCGGGGCTGCCGACCGTTTCGTCGCCGCTCAGCTATCTGCACGAATGGGGCATCCCGTTCAACTACGCGGCCCAAACAGCCGAAAACGGCAGCCTCTGCCGCACTCCGCTCGATCCGCTGGGAGTGCGCGCCGTCTACACCGACCTCTCAGGCCAGCCGCGCTTTCACTACCACCAGCAGCCATCGTACCTCGTCGCCGGCGCGCCCGGCAGCGAGTTGATCGACGATCCGTACGAAACCAATCATGGGTCGCCGCAGGCCGACGACGCGCTGTTTTCGGTGGAGGACCTGGAGCAGCTGAATCGGGCGGGCGACTTGGACACACTCTCCTTCGCGGGCCGTCTGCAGACGTTGTTCCGCACGCGCCTGCAAACCGACTTCGCCCCCGCGCTGATGCGGCGTTTCACCACGCACTCGTTCGACGTCTCCTCCACTCCCGAGATGGTGTTCGACTCCCAGGAACGCCGCCAGGTGTTCGGCGGCTATACGTTCCCCTATGTCAGCGTCGCCGGCCATGTTCGCGCGCGGCTGGCCCGCAACGGATTCGGATCGAGCCTCACGGCCGACCAGCGCAACCAGCAACTGGAGATCCAGACGCGGCTGATGGTGCCGCGCGAACTGCGTTCCAGCCAGCGCATGGATCTCAACCGACTGTTCGGCAACGGCAAGGATGATGACGGCAACGGAGTCGTGGACGAGCCGGCCGAACTGCTGCTCGCGCAGCCCATGTGGCAGCACCCGGCCTTCCCGCAGTTCTCAACGCTGCTGCAGAGCCAGGGTCGATTCGCGATGGACGACCCGCACTATGCCGAGGATGCGCCGGCCAACAACACGACCAATGGCAACTTCTCGCGACAGGTCTTCGCCCGGCAGCTCTACTGCCTGGCGATGCTGGTGATGGACAACAACTTCTACGTGCCGAGCAACGTCACGGCGGAGGCGGACCGCCGGGAGCTGACCGCGCGCCGCATCGCGCAGTGGGCCGTCAACGTCGTCGACTTCCGCGATCCCGACGCCGCGATGACACCCTTCGAGTATGACGTCAATCCGTTCGACGAGAATGGTTGGAGCGTCGACGACGACTTCCGCACGCCAGACAATACGTCGGGCAGCAGCGATCGGCGCATCGTGTGGGGGATGGAGCGTCCGGAGCTGTTGATCACCGAATCGCTGGCGTTCCATGATCGACGCGTGCGCGACACCAAGGATGACGACGATTCCGATCCGGCCGAGGGCCAGGCCGAGGGCGCGGAGCTGCGGCTGCCGGACGACAACCAGGATGACAATCCGCTGACCCAGGTGGCCGCCCCGGACCAGGATCTCGATCAGTTCCGCGTGCCGCAGGGATCGTTGTTCCTGGAGTTGTATGCCACCGGCACGCCGCTGCAGAACAATCCGGCCGTGCCGCGTGAGCTGTACGAGACCAGCGAGGATGCGCCGCAGCAGGGCCTGGACCTGGGCCGCATCGTCGATGGCAGCCCGGTCTGGCGCGTGCAGGTGACACGAGCGCCGATGCTGGGGGCGCCGATCGACGCATGGACGCAGGAGCAGTTGGCCCTATTCGGTCCGACGTTGCTGCCCTTGCTGCCCGGGGGAGCTGCCACGGCCACGGACATCAATGACACCGGCATGCTGTCCCCCGAACTGCGCACGACCGGCGTGCCCGTGCTCTCGCAGCCGAACTACGACCGCTACATCCTCTTCACGCCAGTCCTGCCGCCGAACATGCCCGTGGGAGCGTACTTCTACCGGCGTGGCGGAGTGGCTCCGATCGTGCGTCCCGGTGGCTACGCCATCGTAGGACCGCGCCCCGCGACCTACCTGGGTTCGATGGATCGCCAGCAGGCGAATCCTCCGATCGCCGAACAGGACCCCTCGCGGCCTTCACGACAGAGTCTGCTGCTGAACCCGAACGCGTTGGCGCTGAACAACCTTATCCAGACCGACCTGAACGGCAACCCGATCGCACCGCCCGCCGCATTCCAGCCGCCGGTCGTGATCGTGGCCGCCGCGAATCCGCCCACGACTTGGACCAACGCCGTGCGCACCGCGCCCACCGGCATCGGCGTCAACGTATCCGAGCCGCTGCCGACGACGAGCTACTATGAGGAGCCGCGTTGGGGTGAGCCGGGGCCGGCGCCCATGTCGTACTACGACGATCCCGGCCAGCCATCGCCGGAGTTGCAGGATCGCATGCCGGACGAACCGCTGGACCATCGGCCCACGGCACCGCTGGCCCAGGACCCCCAGGCGCCCGGCCCCACCTCGCGTTACCTGCGTACGGGCACGCACCTACAGTTCGCCATGGCGCTGCTGCAGCGCCTGGCCGACCCCACGCGCCGCTGGGATGCGGTCTCCAATCCGTACATCACCGTCGATACGCAGACCATCGACCTCACCGTCTTCAATGGCGAAGAGGACAACAATCCTCCGGCGGCTTGGGAGGGGGAAGACAACCCGCTGCGCGACGAGCCTTACGATATTCCGAACGATCCGGAGCAGGTGCCGAATCCGGCGCCGGTGGAACAGTTCACGGCGCGGGAGCGCGGGATTGCGGGACAGGCGGCCGGTGGCGGGCTGAACGTGTGGAGTCCGCTGAGCACGCTGCCCGCGCGTTCGAACCGGCTCGCCACGGCCGAATACTGGGGACACCAGCCGCGCCACACGCTGGGACGCCTCAACTCCACCTACGGACTTCCGCGCGCCCAGCAACCCATGCTCGGCAGCCCCTCCACGCCGTTCCCTTGGATCACCTGGAACGACCGACCGTTCGCCTCCCCCATGGAACTGCTGATGGTCCCCACCAGCGCTCCCTGGCGACTGAACCACGAGGTGCGTCCATCCACCGACAGCGTCTACGAGAACTTCCAGGCACCGATGGCGTACCTGCTGAACTTCTTCTACCGCGGCGCGAACCAGACCGATCCCAAGCCGAACCTCGCGCGGTTACTGGACCTGGTCGAGACGCCTTCGCGATTCGTCGGCACGAGGCGCTGGCTGAATCCCCGCGCGAACCTGGCGACCCAGGGACCGCCCGACTTGCGTGAGTTCGCGCCGCCGTTCAACTACGTGCCCGAGTTCCGCGAACCAGGCAAGATCAACCTCAACACGATCCAGGATGTCGAGGTGGGCAACGCGCTGATGGGTACGGAGACGGCGGCCGCCATGCGGCGGACGACGCAGAGCCTCTTTGGCGGACTGCCCCCCGCGCAGCGCCCGGCCTTCGTCGCCCAACCGTTCCGCTCCGCCGCCAGCGCCGAACTCATGCCCCTGCCCTCGCTCGAAGTCTCGCCGGCGGGCGCCACGCTGCTGCGATCGCTGCCCAACGACCAGGGCAACTCGCCGCTGCTGCCCGCCGAGGGCGCGACGAATGCCTACAACAACGCCAACGTCAATCCGTACTTCCGCTACCAGCCCATGATGCGGCTTGCCAACCTGACCACCACGCACTCCAACGTGTTCGCGGTCTGGATCACCGTCGGCTACTTCGAAGTCCACCCTTGGAATCGCAACAATCCGGCGAACTTCAACCTGCCGCCGTTGCCAGATCCCGCCCACCCGGACGGCTATCAGTTGGGCATGGAACTGGGCAGCGACACAGGCCAGGTGAAACGCCATCGGGCGTTCTACCTCATCGATCGTTCCATCCCCGTGGGCTTCGAACCGGGGCAGAACCACAACGTCGAGAAGACGATCCTGCTGCGTCGCAATCTCGAGTAACGGCCGCTTCCAGGGTGGACAACCCGGCGCTGTGTCGAGAGCACGGCCCAGCGTAGATAGCACCGAGAGAGCCGACTACGCGGGCCGTTCGTTCTTTTCGGCGGTCTTCCCCGCACGTCCCGCCTGGCGACCCAGCCACCAGGCGATGGGCATCCAGCAGGCCACGACGGGTACCATGAGGTAGGAGATCTGCGTCAGTGTCCAGTGCTGGCGCGTCGTCACGAACAGCCAGCTGGCCAGCACATCGCCGCCCCGGAAGATCGCCGTGTCGATAAACGACTTGGCCTTGTACTTGTCCTCCCGCGACACGACCGTGAACAGCGCGTGTTCGGCGGGCACCATCAGTCCCAGCGACGTGCCGCGCTGCACAATCTGTGCGATGGCCAGTACCAGCAGCGTCGGGTCGGCCCCGAGTGCCAGGAAGCTGGCCAGATAGACCACCGGGAGGATGCAGAGCGTCAGGGCCAGTCCGCCGAAACGCATCAAGTGGCCGGCGACAAACGCCTGCAGCACCACCGTCAGCACCTGTCCCCACAGGTTGATGTCGGCGAACACCTTCAGCCGCTGCGCTCGGTCCGCGACCTGGCTGGGCACGATCTCCTGCTGCTGGAAGTAGGAGGTCGTGCCGCACAGCTGCGACATCAAGAGCAACAGGCAGATGGCCGACAGGTAGGGCGACCGGACGATGCTCAGCAGTCCGGCCCAAATGCCGCCGCCAATCGGCTCGTCGCCCTCCTCGCCTGGCACGTCCGTTGTCGACGCCTG
>CAZUJM010000026.1:23770-36684 GCA_964620405.1 uncultured Pirellulaceae bacterium
CGCCGCCAATCGGCTCGTCGCCCTCCTCGCCTGGCACGTCCGTTGTCGACGCCTGCGTCTGCAGCCGCCGCGCGGCGCGGTGCATGCCGGCCATCAGGAAAGTGGCCAGTTCCAGCAGCACCAGCGGGATCCACAACAGTCCGGCGATGCCCAGCACCGGAGCCAGTTGTCCGGCGGCGAACGATCCGACGATCGCGCCCAGCGTCCCGCCCGCGGCCATCACGCCAAAGAAGGTCTTGGCGTGCTCCTTGGAAAACACGTCCGCCGCGAAACTCCAGAAGATCGAAACCGCGAACAGGTTGAATACGCTGACCCAGATGAAGAACAGGCGCGGCACCCAGGGATGTTCGGCCAGCGACTCGCTGCGCAGCACGAGCCAGAAGCAAAAAAGGCAGAGTTCGAAGAAGCGATAGATGAGCCGCACGAGCAGACGGCGCGAGAAGCGGGCAACGAGCCAGGAGTAAAGCGGACTGGCGAGCAGCATGAGCACGAAGACGGCCAAGATGAGCTGCTGGAGCTCTTCCTTGCTGACCTGCGTCGCCATCTCCTCGCGCACAGGACGGAGGACGTAGTATCCGCCCAGCACGCAGAAGAACCAGGCGCAGGCCCAGCCGACCACGGCATACCAAGCCCGATGCCCGATGTTCGTCAACGTGTTGCTCCGTTTCATGCGGTCAGGTCGTCGGGTGCGGAGTTTCGGCGATCACCTCCGTGCCCCTTCGTGCCTCCCCTGTGTCCCCTGTGTCCCCTGTGGTCCCCTGTGGTCCTCTGTGGTCCTCTGTGGTCAAGTCCCTCCGGCATTCGCGAGAAACGCGACGGGGTGCTTGGTTTACCACGGAGATCACGGAGGACACGGAGTATGGCCGTGGTGAACACTCCCCTGCCAGGGATCCAAGGTGGCCTGCCCCATTTAACCGGCCAGGACGGGCGTGCGTCCAGAGCGACACGGGCGGCTTTTTCGTAGGCGGACCAGGAGGTCGGCGCCTATAATCAGGCCGGCGTCTTCAACGGGGTAAGGGCGCGGGATGAGGAGACAGACGATGGGCGGGTTCGCCGGATGGCGCGGGTTTCGAGCGGTGACGGGGCGACGGAGTTTGGCGCTGGCGCTGCTGGCCTGCTGGGCGAGTTCCCTGGACACGCCATCCCCTTGCCGGGCCGCTTCACCGTACCTCACGCTGGGTCCCGCCGATGAGATCGCGCTCGACCAGCCCCGCGTGGCGATCGAACTGGTGGACCCCGCCACGGGCCAGTCGCTGGGACCGTCGCTGGTGAACACCTTTCTGCTCGACACGGGAGCGAACAGCATCCTGGCGGCGAACGAAGCGGTGGCCGACTTGAAGCAGAAGGGGTACCGGACCGAAGGCACGTTCCTGGAACAGGGCGTGGCGGGATTCAAGGAGTTCGATGTCTCGGCCCAGTACAACATCCGGTTCGCCGGCGGCGATGGCGTACCCGTGACGCTACCCAACGCCCGCATCCTCTCCAGCGGGACGCAGAGCTTCTGTCCGCTGCCGGGCGCGTGTTCTTTCTATGGCATCATGGGCATGCCAGCGATGACGGACCGCGTCACGACACTGGACCTTACCAGCCTCGGCGGAGGCATGGACATCGGCGATATCCTCAACGGCGACTTCAGCATCAATTTCCTGGATACCCGCTTCTCGTCGTCCCTCCCCGCCACGAGCCTGCGGCGTTACACGGTTCCCATCCGCGGGCTGTCGTTCCCGGCGGAGGCGGACGGACCGATTCCCGTCTGGACCAACCTGCCCCAGGTCTCCCTGTTCGCCGGCCATGAGGGGAGGCGGGCGCGAGCGAACTTCGTGCTCGATACGGGCGCGCAGCTGAGCATCATCTCGACCGAAGTGGCATTCGCACTCGGCCTGGATGCGAACGGCGACGGGCGTCTGGAGGATGACGCCATCGGCTCGCAACCGATCGGCGGCGTGGGCGGGACGCTCGACGCGCCCCTCATGCAGTTCGAGGAACTGCGGATCCCGACGAACGAAGGCTTGGAGATGGTCTACAAGAACCTACAGGTGGCGGTTGTCGACATCGACCCAACCATCGACGGCATCCTGGGCATGAACCTGCTCAGCAGCGGCTGGTCCGGCGCCGTCTTCGGATCGCTCGGCGATCTTTCCGATCTGCTCAACGAAGCCGGCTTCGGCGACCTGCTCTCGGGCCTCGGCGGACTCGGCGTCGACGGCGGCGGCTCGCCCTACGGCTTCTTCCAGAAAGTGCACTTCGACTTCCGCGACTTCTCCAGGACGAACCGCGGCAACATCGTCTTCGACCTGTCACCCGAAGTGAGCGGCCCGCTGTCGGCGGATGGACGGCACGGCGACCTCGACCTGGACGGCGACGTCGACCTCGAGGATCGCGGCCTATGGGTGCATGGGAAGATGCGGACCTGGTTCGGCGACTCGAACCTCGATGGACGCTTCGACTCGCAGGACCTGGTCGTCGTCTTCGCGGCCGGCCAGTACGAAGACGCGCTCGTCGATAACTCCAAGTGGGAGACGGGCGACTGGAATGGCGACTGCGAATTCAATTCGCAGGACATGATCCTAGCGTTCCAGGATGGCGCTTACTCGACGCTGCCCGCGACCTCCGCAGTGCCCGAACCGACCGGTTGGGCGTTGGGGATGGCGGCCGCCCTGGGGTTGGGAGTGCTGGGGCGGCGACGTCTTTAGATGCAGGAAGCCCACGCTGGGTGAGTTGCTCCGCGGTCCTCCGTGCAAATCTCCGTGCTCTCCGTGGTAATCAAAGAAGCCTGCCGCGGTTCTCACCAATGCCTGGGGATTGAACCACGGAGGACGCGGAGGAGGCACGGAGGGGATCGCCGAAACTTCGCACCCGCAGGCAAGCCCGGATGCGAGATGCGTGTCAGGCGGCTTCTTTGACGGCGTTGACGATCTCCATCACGGCCTGCTTGCCGTCGGCGTAGAACATCAGGGTGTTCTCGGCGGCGAAAAGCGGATTGGGGATGCCGGCGAAACCGGGGCTGAGGCTGCGTTTGATCACGATGACGGTGCGTGCCTTGTCGACATCGATGATCGGCATGCCGGCGATGGGGCTGGAGGGATCGGTGCGGGCCAGCGGGTTGACGACGTCGTTGGCGCCGATGACCACCGCGACGTCGACGGTCTCCATCGTGGGATTGATCTGGTCCATCTCGATCAGCTTGTCGTACGGCACGTCGGCTTCGGCCAGCAGCACGTTCATGTGGCCCGGCATGCGGCCGGCGACGGGATGGATGGCGTACTCGACCGTCGCCTCGTTCTTTTCCAGCAGGTTGGCCAGGTCGCGCACCGCGTGCTGCGCCTGGGCCACCGCCATGCCGTACCCGGGCACGAATACGACTCGCTGGGCATTGAGCAGCAGCATGGCGATCTCCTCGGCGGAGGTGCTGCGGACGTTGGCGTAGACCTGGTCGGCGCTGGCCTTGAAGCTGCCCGCGTCGATGCCTCCGAAGAGGACGTTCGTCAGCGAGCGGTTCATGGCCTTGCACATGATCTGGCTGAGGATGATGCCGGACGCTCCCACCAGCGTGCCGGCGATGATCAGCACGTTGTTGTCGATGACGAATCCGGTGGCGGCGGCGGCGAGTCCGGAGTACGAATTGAGCAGCGAGATGACGACGGGCATGTCCGCTCCGCCGATTGGATTGACCAGCAGCACACCCCAGACGCTGGTGACCAGGACGATGAGCAGGAACATCCAGATCGAGGGCTGCGCGGAGAACCAGGCGCAGAGCAGCACGATGAGGACGGCGAGGACGGCGTTGACGAGCGGCGCGCCGGTGGGTACCAGACGACGTTCGAACCAGGCGACTCCCTGCAACTTGCCCCAGGCGACGAGGCTGCCCCAAAAAGTCACCGCGCCGATGACGGCCGACGCGGCGGTGGCAATGCTGACATCCAGGGCGATCGGAGCGCCGCCGCGTTTCATGGCCAGCAGTTCGGCGGCCGCGACCAGGGTCGATGCCGCGCCACCATAACCATTCAGCAGCGCCACCATCTGCGGCATCTCGGTCATCTGCACGCGGAACGCCAGCCAGGAGCCGGCGATCGAACCGATCACGAGTCCGACGGCGATCCAGCCGAAATGCTGCACGTCCACCAGGGTCACCAGCATGGCGATCGCCATGCCGATGATCCCGTACCAGTTGCCGCGCACCGCCGTCTTCGGATGGGACATCCGCTTGAGGCCGAAGATGAAGAAGCCGGCCGACAGCAGGTAGGCGAGCTTGACGAACGAATCAGAGTCCACGGGACACCAACCTTCTTTGACGGATCGCAAGTCGTCTCGGGAACGTGCGCGGCAGGAATGCGGCGCACGGCGCGCCGGGCATGGGCGTACCGCGCAGGATCGCCCTCCGCGGCTCCCTCCGCCGGCCTACTTGCGTCGGAACATCAGCAGCATGCGATGCGTCACGAGGAAGCCGCCGACGACGTTGATCATGGCCAGCGCGACCGCGATCGCGCCCAGCAGCGGCACCAGCCACTGGCTGTCCGCGTTTCCGGCCGCCAGGAGTGCTCCGACGACGGTGATGCCGCTGATGGCGTTGGAGCCGGACATCAGGGGCGTGTGCAGCGTGGGGGGCACTTTGTTGATCAGTTCAAAGCCCAGGAAGACGGCCAGCACGAAGATCGTGATGCTGGCGAGCAGCGTGGCGCGTCGGTCGAGTTTGCCTGCGGCGCCGTGGGCTGCCTCCGCGTTTGCCGCGCCGTCCTGGACCGCTTCCGCCACTTCGGCCGATGTGGCCAGCGACGCAGGCGCGGCCGCCTCAGCCGCCCGCAGCGTGCTCGACGCGAGCACTCCGGGCAGCAGCATCAGGAGGGCCAGCGTGAGCGTGGCCCACGCATTTCGAGAAACCGCGCGATGAATTGGACGAATCTCCGCCATGATGATCCCGCTCTCCTTGTTGGTTGAGGCGTTGTCTGTAGCGTTGGTTGTGGCGATTGCTGTTCAGTACGCTGCCGCGTTCGGGGTAATCTTCACCGACGATCGGCGATGGGTTCCGCGAAGCGGCCGTGTAGGTGGGGAAGCTAAAGACTCCCGCGTCCGGCGGTGGCGTTATTCTCCCCGGGGGACGCTTGTTCGGGGGACGGCGGCGGCAGCGGCTCCAGTTGCAGCAGGCCCCGCAGGCGCGGGTGCACGACCTGGCCTTCGTCCGTCAGCCAGGTATCCGCGGTGATTGGATCCTGTCGATCAAGATGGCGTTCACCCTTGCGGATGAGGTGGGTCAGGAACGTGCTGATGTTGCGTGCGTACATCTGGCTGGCGTGATCGGGAATCTCGCTGGCGAGATTGGTGGGGCCGAGGATGATCACGCCGTGCTTCTCGACGCGCTGGTCGGCGACGGAGGCCTGGCAGTTGCCGCCTCGTTCGGCGGCCAGATCCACGATCACGGATCCTGGCGTCATGCCCTCCACGGCCTGTTCGGTGATGAGCAGCGGGGAGGCTTTGCCGGGGATGGCGGCCGTGCAGATGACCACATCGCTCTGCGCCACCACCGTGGCCATCAGGTCGCGCTGCCGCCGATAGAAATCCTCATCCATCGCCTGCGCATAGCCGCCCTGCCCTTCGGCGTTGCCCGTCTCCAGCGGCAGCTCGACGAACTTCGCGCCCAGGCTCTCGCACTGCTCGCGAGCCGCAGGACGAACGTCGTAGGCGTGCACGATCGCGCCCAGTCGTCGGGCGGTGGCAATGGCCTGCAAGCCGGCCACTCCTGCGCCGATGACAAACACATGGGCAGGTTTTAGCGTCCCGGCAGCGGTCATCATCAGGGGGAACATCTTGGGCAGCTCCAAGGCCGCCAGCAGCACGGCGCGGTAACCGGCGACGGTCGCCATCGACGACAGCACGTCCATGCTCTGGGCGCGCGTGATGCGAGGGATCAACTCCAGCCCGAACAACTGCACGCCGACGTTCGCATGTTCGGCGACGGCCTGGGGAGAACCCAGCGGGTCGCACATGCCGATCACCATTTGGCCTCGGCGCAGGCGGGCCAGGTCGTCGCGCCCATGGTTCAAAGCCGCGCCCGCCCAACGCACTCCCAGCATCACATCCGCCTGGAACGCCTCGGACCGATCGACGACCTGCGCGCCCTTCAAGCGATACAGTTCATCGGAATATCCGGCAGCCAAGCCCGCGCCCGACTCCACCAGCACGTGCAGTCCCGCTTTCTGGAGCGGTGCGAGCGACCCGGGAATCAGCGCCACGCGGCGTTCCCCCGGAAACGTCTCCTTCACGACGGCGATCTTCATGGGATTCCCCACGCGGTTGCTGGTGAGCGCATCAAGGGGAGCCAGTGCTCGTCTTCGCTGGCCTCGCCTGCAAAGGCGAACACTCCCCGATTGTCGCGCTCCCATTGTTGTCCATTCCAACGGCGCGCGGCAAGTACGCTACTTGGCGTCCGCCGTGAGTTCGGCAACGGCGGAGACCAGGCGTGGAGCCATGCGCGGCCGCTTCTGCAGCATGGGCGTGGCCTGCAACACCAGCTTCTCGGCGCGCTCGCGGTATTCCGGGCGCTGCAAAGCCTGGGCGAGATAGAGCAAGTTGTGGGCCGTGAGCGAATTGCCGGCGGGCACCGCTTCGTCGATCCACAGCTTCAATCGCACCAACAACTCTTCGTGGTCGCTGGCGGTGAAGAAGAAACCGGCCTGCTGCTCGTCGGCATACCAGCGGATCTGCTGCTGCATCAGCGTGTCGGCCTCTCGCAGCCAGCGTTCATCCCCGGTCGCTCGATGCAGGCCCAGCAGGCCGTCGATCACGAAGGCATAGTCGTCCAGGTAAGCCGTCAGGCGCGCCTGGCCTTCGTTGTACGTCCGCAGCAGGCGTCCCTGCCCATCCCGCAACTTGCCCAGGACAAATTCGGCCACCCGGACCGCCGCCTCGATGTGCTCCGGACGTTTCCCATGGAAGCCCGCATCGGCCAGCCCGCGGATGGCGAGTCCGTTCCAGCCGCAGAGCACTTTTCCATCCGTCAGCGGGCGGACTCGCTTGGATCGTGCAGCCAGCAGACGCTTGCGTCCCTCGGCGAGGCGCCCGTCGAAATCGACGACCGACGCGCCCGCCTGCTGCGCCGCTTCCGGCCATGCCTTGCCCAGGCGCAGGACGAAGAACTCCTCCTCGAAGTTCGGCGCAGCGGTCAGCTCGTAAGGACCACTCCAGACCGCCCACTGGTCGCCCAGCGTGGCCTCCAGTTCTTCCTTCGCCCAGCGATAGTACTTGCCCTCGACGCGTTCCGACTCCGCATCCAGCGCGGCATGGAACGCTCCCCCCGCGTCGCGCATCTCCGCATTCAACCAGCCGGCGATGCGATCGGCGATCAGCCGGTAGTCCTCGCGGCCGGTCTGCTGGTAGGCCCAACTGTAGACGGACAGCAGCTGGCCGTTGTCGTAGAGCATCTTTTCGAAGTGCGGAATCGTCCAGTAGCGATCGGTGCTGTAACGGTGGAAGCCGCCCGCGAGATGATCCCAGATGCCACCCTGTGCGAGCGTATCGAGGGTCGTCAGCAGCATCTTGCGACACTCGTCGTCACCCGTGCGCTGCACGCAGTCCAGCAAGAACAGCAGGTTCGACGCCTCCGGAAACTTCGGCCGCTGCGGATCGGCCGGATCGAAGCTGAAACCGCCGTACTGCGGATCGAAGTCGCTGGCCAGCGCCAGCTTCAGCGAATCGACCAGCCCGCGATCCAGCTGCAAGTCGGCCGCCACCGTCTCTCCCGCCATCTCCGCACGAATCAAGTCGGTCAGTTTGCCGGCCGAATCGCGCACCACGTCAGACTTCTTCTGCCAGAAGTCATGGGTCTTCTGCAGAACCGTCAGGAACCCCGGCAGTCCCCCGCGATCACCATCACGGGCAGGAAAGTAAGTGCCGCCCAGGAAAGGCTGGCCTTCGGGAGTAAGGAACACGGACATCGGCCAGCCGCCGCTGCCACTGATCACCTGCAACGCCATCATGTAGATCGAATCGATGTCGGGTCGCTCCTCGCGATCCACCTTGATGCAGACGAAATGCTCATTGAGGAACCGGGCGATCTCGTCGTCCATGAACGACTCCCGCTCCATCACATGGCACCAGTAGCAGCTGCTGTAACCGACCGAAAGAAAGATCAGCTTCTTCTCATCGCGCGCCTTCTTCAACGCCTCCTCACCCCAGGGATACCAGTCCACCGGATTGTGGGCGTGCATCTTGAGGTAGGGACTGGTCTCGCCCGCCAGATGGTTCACGGGCCGCGTCACGGCGGGCTCGCTCGCAGCCGGATCCACGGGCGTCGACGGAGCCGCCGATTCGGCTCTCGTTTCCGCAGCGGACTCCACCGCGGACTCCACAGCCTGGGGGGAGTTCGTTGGCGCGCTGGCCGGCGCCTCGACGGGCGCGACAGCGCTCGGTGCCCCCCCGGCGGGCACACTCTCCTGCGAGGCTGGCTTTTCGCATCCCGCGCACAGCAGCGCGATCCCCAAGAACAACGAGAACCCCTGCACGGCGCGGAAGGTGATCCTGAACGGAGTCCTTCCCGTGGGGCGCGCCCCGCTGCCCTCAGGCCCTCCAGCAGTCCAGCAACCAACCCAACCACAAGCAGAGATCTTCTTCATGGAGAACGCCCAGACAAGAAAAAGGAGTTCGCGTCGCGGAAGCGGGAACTTCCGGGGACGGCTGGATGGGTCATGGATGAGTGACACTCGCCGGTCACCGTCAGACAGGAAGGAAGACACGACGACTCTCGCCTTGTCGGGTTTGATCGAGCAGCGTCCGGGAGACGGATCATGCCCAAGCCACCGACAGGCGACCAAGTCCAAGGAGCCCCCCCAGTGTAAGCCGAGTCGGGAGGGGACGCGATCAAGTTCCCCGGAATCGAGACTCCGCAGAGCCGGGTTCCGGAGCCGGGTTCCTCAGACCCGCTCGTCCGCCACTTCGGGCGACCGACCAACTGGGGAATCGCTGGCCGTCGGTGACAGGGCACCGGCGCGTTCCCCGGCGCTCGATGCTGGTGGGGGAGCCAGGTCAGCGGGCAGCGGTTCGGTATCCCCCAAAGGCTTCAACGAACTGCCCAGGGTAGCCTGCCGAAGTACGCGGCGAGATGTCGCCTCATCCGGACTGCCGCTCCCGGAACAATTCCCGGCCTGGGAATCGGATCGACCTGCAGATGGCGGGTCCGCCGAAGCTCCCGCCGCAACGATCATTCCCGCGCCCCCCGGGGACTCATGCAGGGCGGTCGGTCGTTCTTCGGGACGGTAACTGGCCCGGAACGTCACCACACCCACCGTCAGCAGATCCCCCGGTCGCAGCGGGCATTCCTCGATCCGCTCACTGCCGACAAAGGTGCCGTTGAGCGACCGCAGGTCCCGGACCCACACTTGGTCCCCACGCGAGAAGAGTTCGCAGTGCAGGCGACTAACCAATGGATGGACCAGCCGCAGGGAAGCCTCGCTGCCACGCCCCAACGTGGCCGGCAGCACCAGATCCACTTCGGATCGCTCCAGCTCCCCGCCAACGACTTTTAACCTCAGGTTCACCGGCCCGAAACTCCTCCCTGAATCCACGAGACGAACCCATCGCCCCACCACTCCTGCCCGTCAATCTATCTTGTCACCGCAATCGGTTCAACCACTTGGCCCATCCAAGGTTGCGCCAACTATTTTATTGCCCGACCGTGGTTCCGTCCTCCTCCGGTCCCGTCGGACCCTGCTCCTCGCCGTGGTTACGCTCCGTGGTGAAACCATCTCCTCACTCAATAGGACATGCCAAGGGGTCTCCGATCGCCCGGGAAGATGGGGCGGTTGTTCGGTTGGCAACTGAAGTGCTCCGAGCCAATTTCGGTGGTTTTAGAAAGTCAGGAATTGATCTTGCAAGCAATCGGAGCAAAAATATAATCCCTGGACCGGTTGACGTCGGGCCAGCAGTCGTTGACACTATCGAGTCTTCCGCGGGTGTAGCTCAGTTGGTAGAGCACAACGTTGCCAACGTTGTTGTCGTGGGTTCGAATCCCATCACCCGCTCTTGGGTCAACGGCTTTCCGTCACGTGCGACTGGTTGTTTTTGACTGGTTTCGGCGAGGCCGTGGCCAGACAGTCGTCGCCAGCGTAGCTGGCTGGATCGGTGAACGGCACGTGCATCGGCCCCGCGATGCCTGACTCGATACGCGAGGCCAGGCGTGGCACATGGCCCTGGGCAGCTGGGATGCTTTGCTTTCCAGGGAAGCTTCAGGAGACCCTGTCCCGCGGATCCCCGTTTCTTGGGATCCCGTCGCAAGCCTTTGAGGTGCCCCACCGTTGCCGCGTGGGATCGGTTCTTCATTTCTTAGGAGGCTCGCTCTCGAGACAGGGATGCGGTAACGCTTGGAGTGTTTCACGGCCGTCGGTTCTGTGGCTCGAAGAGGCCATCGGAGCGAGGGTTGTGGAATCGAAAAGTCTCTTTCCGCGTCGGACGTCATCGGGGCGACAGCTCGGATACCGCCATGAATTCGCCTGAAACACAAGTGGACGAAGCAGGACAAGAGGGCAGCGAGAAGACGAAGCTGGCATTGGACGTACAGGTCCAAAAGCCGAGCGCGTGTGAGCGACAGATCACGGTGACGATCGCTCGCGACGACGTCGACCGCTATCTGAAGAAGGCCTATGCAGAGATCATGCCGGGGGCCCAGGTCCCGGGCTTCCGAGCCGGTCGAGCCCCTCGCCGACTCGTCGAGCAGCGGTTCCGCGAGCAGGTCTCGGATCAAGTGAAGGGCTCGCTGCTGATGGACAGCATGGCCCAGATCAGCGAAGACTACGATTTCTCGGCCATCAGCGAACCGGATTTCGACTTCGACGCCATCGACCTGCCCGAGAAGGGCCCGATGAAGTTTGAGTTCCGACTGGAGGTGCGTCCCGAGTTCGACCTTCCCGAGTGGAAGGGCCTGAAGCTCGACAAGCTCACCCGGGACTTCTCCAGCAAGGACGTCGACCAGCAGCTGGCCGGCATTCTGAGCCGCGAGGGCACGCTGGAGCCGGTGGAGGACGCGGCCCAGGACGGCGACTTCGTCGTCTGCAATGTCCGCACGGTGAAGGACGGTCGACCGCTGTCGGTGCATGAAGAGGTCACGATCCAGCTGCTGGCCAACGTGAACTTCCCCGACGGTCGCTTGGAAGGCTTCAGCAAGCTGATGGCGGGCGTGAAGGCCGGAGAATCCCGTTCCGCCAAGATCGTCATCAGCCATGATGCTCCGTCCGAGGAACTGCAGGGCCAGACGGTGGACGTGGAGTTCCAGGTGCTGGAGGTCAAGCGTGTCTCGCTGCCGCAGATCGACAGCGAACTGCTCAGCAACCTCGGCGATTTCGAGAACGAAGGTGCCCTGCGTGACGCGGTCCTCGGCGGCCTGAAGCGGCGGATGGAGTACGAGCAGCAGCAGCGGACCCGCGGCCAGATCAGCAGCCTGCTGACCAAGTCGGCCAACTGGGAACTGCCGCCGGACCTCGTCAAACGCCAGGCGAAGCGGGAACTGGAGCGAGCGATTCTGGAGATGCGAAGCGCCGGATTCCCGGAAGATGAGATCCAGGCCTACGAGAACGAACTGCGTCAGAACAGCCTGAAGTCCACCCGGAAGGCGTTGGCGGAGCACTTCATTCTGGAGCGGATCGCCGAAGAGAACAAGATCGAGGCCGACCCGGCGGACTACGAGGCGGAGGTACGGCAGATCGCCGAGCAGTCGCGTGAGTCGATCCGCAGGATCCGGGCTCGGATCGAGAAAAAGGGCTGGATGGATGCCCTGCGGAACCAGATCATCGAGCGGAAGGTGCTGCAGCTGATCACGGACCACGCGGAATTCCAGGAAGTGAAGTACGATCCGGAGCGTCGGGCGACGGCCGCCGTATCGCAGCCCCTGTGCGGGCAGACCGAAGCTTCCATTCCCGAGGCCAAGTACGAGGGCGAAGCCCAGTCGCTGCAACAACCGGTCGACCGCAGCTAGGCATAGCCTTGGCGAGCGACCGACGGAGGAAACGCCCGGGGCCTGGCCATTCGCAGGCAGTCCCCCGGGCCGGCTCCCGGAAAACCTGCTGTTCCTTCCTGCGGGTTTTCGGAGTATGAAATACCGGATGAGCCACCAACGGATTGGTGGAAGAAAGTGTCGAACGCAGGAATCTCGCGACCAACCCCAGGCCATTGGACTCGGCCCATTATCTGCCCTAGCATTCTTCGGTTTTCCAAGACGATTTCGCGGCGTGGCCTGCTGATGGTTGGCAGGCATCGACTCGCGGGAAAACCTGAAATGGAGCGGGCTGCGATGCGTACTACGAAGGGGCAGGCCAGATGGGCCTCCGCATCCCTTCGGAACGCCCGTGTTGCTCCCCGTTGAAGTGACTCCAGTCGCCGGGATGGAACTCGTTCCCGGCTTGAGCCAAGCGGAAAGCGAACCCATGAGTGATTTTGTGCCGTTGAAACTTGCCAGTACCTATCGCGAGTACCAGCGTCAGCGTCAGTTGACCCTGGGAGACCTTCTGCTGGAAAACCGGATCGTCTTCCTGCAGGGCGAGATCTATGACGGCAACGCGAACGAGCTGGTCATGAAGCTGCTGTACTTGCAGAGCGAGAATCGCCGCAAGGACATCCACTTCTACATCAACTCGCCGGGCGGCAGCGTCTCGGCGACGCTGGCGATCTACGACACGATGCAGATCCTCAGCTGCCCGGTCGCCACCTACTGCGTGGGACTGGCAGCCAGTGGTGGAGCGGTCCTGCTGGCGGGCGGCTCGAAGGGCAAGCGGTTCGCGTTGCCCCACGCCAAGGTCATGATCCACCAGCCCTACGGCGGCGTCGGCGGGCAGGTCAGCGACATCGAGATCCAGGCGAACGAGATCCTCAAGACCCGCGACATGCTCAACGAGATCCTCGCCGGCCACTCCGGACAGACGGTGGCTCGCGGCGCC
>CAZUJM010000027.1:0-2055 GCA_964620405.1 uncultured Pirellulaceae bacterium
GCCTTCAGCGCTCCCGAGCCTGCCTACGGCAGCTTCCTGGGTGCCCTCCCTGCTCGCTCTGCCCTCCGTGGCAAAACCCGACCCCGTCGGCGGGCTGCGGTGCGAATCGAGATCTTCTACAATCTACTGGGCGTGCTCCAGCCTGCAGCGGCTCGCTGCCACGAAGATCGTCGATTGGCTTCATGGAGGGTTCGACGCATGGCGAATGATTCGGTCGCCTGCTTTTCGGCCGACTACCCCACGGCTCGCCGACGCTTCCTCGAGGCGGCCAAGCGGCTCGGATGGCAAATCGCGTCTTGCCCGATCGGAGCCACAGGGCCAGACGGTGATGCACTGGCCTTCGACGTCGCCTGCTCCCAAACGGGAAATCCCCATTCGGTAATTGTCGTCTCGTCGGGCGTGCACGGCGTCGAAGGATTCTTCGGATCCGCCATGCAACTAGCCTTGATGGAACGCTGGGCCTCGTCGACAGCTCCCGCCGCTCGATGCGTCTTCCTGCACGGGCTCAATCCGTACGGCTTCGCGTGGTTGCGGCGATTCGATGAGCAGAATGTCGACCCCAACCGAAACTTCCTGCTTCCGGACGAACGATTCGAAGGCGTCCCCGACGGTTACCAAGAGCTTGATCCGTTCCTCAATCCTCGCCGACCGCCTTCCTCGTGGGACCCCTTTCTTCCCAAGGCACTCTGGCTTGTCGCTCGGAAGGGCATGCCCGCGCTCAGGCAGGCAGTCGCCGGCGGCCAGTACCATTATCCCCGGGGGCTATTCTTCGGCGGAAAAGGTCCGTCGCGAACGCAACAACTGCTGGAAGAACACCTGCCACGCTGGCTTCATGGCAGCCAGGATGTCGTCCACCTGGACTTCCACACCGGCTTGGGCCGACATGGCGAATGCAAACTCCTGATCGACTACGTCCTCAGCGAGTCGCAACGCGCCCGCCTCACCCAGTGGTTCGGACCAGACTCCTTCGAGGCCAGTGATTCCGCCGGGATCTCCTACGACGCGCGCGGCGGATTCGGCCGCTGGTGTGTGTCCCAACGGCTGGCACCACGGTACCTGTTCGCGTGCGCCGAATTCGGTACCTACCATGCCCTCCGCGTGCTGCGTGGGTTGCGGGCAGAGAACCAGGCGCACCACTGGGGCGCGCCCGACGCGGCCTCGACGATCCTCGCTAAGCAGCGGCTTCGCGAGCTGTTTTGCCCCGCTGCCGACGCTTGGCGTCAGCAGGTGATCGCGAAAGGCTTGGACCTCGTCGAGCGGGCCCAGCAAGGCCTGCTCCAAATAGCTCCCGCCTAAACCACGAACCCGCCCCCGAGGAACACGCCCCGACGCATGTCCGGCTACTCGTCGAGGGCCAGGGCGGCATCCACGGCGCTGGCACGCAGGCGATCGGCCGGCGTCGCCACCGCGTTGCCGCGGTAGCCCCGCTGGAATGCGAAGACCATGTCCTCCGACGTGAAGTCGCCGTCGCCGTTCCAGTCGCCTTCCCGCCTCGTCGAATTCCCGCCGATGTCGTCCTCATACTCGCCCGTCTGGAAGGCCAGGACCAGGTCCGCGGAATCGAAAACGCCATCGTCGTTGCAATCGCCGGCGACGAAGTTCAGTTCGTAGCCGCCGACCTGGAAGGCCAGCACGAGATCTTCGCTCGTGAACCGCCCGTCGCCATCCCAGTCTCCTTCGTCACTCGTGGCCATCCAGTCGTTGCTGTTCTCATACTTGCCAGCCTGGAAGGCCAGCACGAGGTCCGCGGAGTCGAAGAGTCCATCCCGGTTCACGTCGGCCGGGGACGAGACGCTGTACCAGCCTTGATTCGAACCGTTGAGCCAGATGCTGTTGATGCCCGCGCCGGCGTTGATCCAGTCCCGGGCATTGGAGTGGTGGATCTCGTCGTCGTGCATGCCCGTCCAGATCTTGTTGTCGCCGCCATCGTCGACGACGAGGTTGCGGCCATCCCCCGCATCGACCAGGTCGTTTCCAGAGCCGGTGTGAATCGTATCGTCACCGGGCCCGGCGGTGATCCGGCGGGGAGCGCGGAAAGGGGGGGGGGCGGCAGCA
>CAZUJM010000027.1:2065-2517 GCA_964620405.1 uncultured Pirellulaceae bacterium
GGTTGCGGACGTTGAATTGGAAACTGGCGCCATACTTCTCGGCAAAGAGCCGCGTGCGATAAGTCACGAATGCGTCGAGATACAGGTGCGACTTGTCGTAAATGGGGTGGTTCGGATCGAGGTCGGTGATGATCGCGGGGATCTCGGACACGACGATCGAGTCATCCCCGCGGCCACCGTGGATGTCGAGCACCACGGGCTCCGAACCGGTGATCGCGACGTTGTCGTTTCCGCCCAGCATGTAGAACAGGACGTCGTTGATTTCCGAGCGGCTGAACGTCCGGTCGTTGCTCGTCACACCGTTCCACTTCACCGCGAAGTCCAGCACATCGGCCCTCGAATCCATCGTCAGCTGGTCGTGGCCCGTGCCGCCGACGACCATCAGCCGGTCCGTCGGGAAATTCTTGATGATCAACTCCAACTGCTGCACGGCTCCGGGTCCGAGCAGGGTG
>CAZUJM010000027.1:2527-15354 GCA_964620405.1 uncultured Pirellulaceae bacterium
GAGGACGACCTGCTTGATCGCGGCGAACCGGATCTTGCCGAAGGCCGTCTCCACGCCGCTCTTCCGCACCCAAGCGCCGGTGTTGTTCAGGTTCACATGCATCCCGTCGTTCTCATCGCTCGCATCGAACAGCAGTTCCTTGATCTTCAGCGCGGCATTGGACACATTCACCTGGTCGACGCCCTGGTTGCCCAGGACTTGCAGGAAGTTGAGTCCGGCGGCATCGTTCACCTCGACGTTATTGCTGCCCGTGCCCAGGCCGAGGATCAGCTTCCGGACCTCTCCCAGGCCGACACTGAGGTTGCTCGTGTCCACGCGGTCCCCATCCACGGAGATCTCCTGGCCTTCGGCGGACTGCGCGCCGTCCAGCAGCAGGCTGCCGAAGCCATTGAGTTTCACGAGCAGCCGGCCGTCCCTCTGGGACTTCACGTTCTTCGTGACGATCGTAATGCTCTGCGACGGATCGGCGGCCGAGATGTCCATCGAGTCCGCGACGATCTCGCCGGTCACGACGAGATCGGCATTGCATTGCAGGTTCACCGCGCCCGCGGACCACAGGTCCTCGACCGTCACCTGCTTCCGCAGCGGACTGTCGGCGGGCACGGCGTATAACACGAAGGCTGCCTCCAGGCCTTTGCAGTTCACAAAAACGCCGCCGCTGGAACTGCGAGCGGAGAACTGCTCGGCGTCGATGTCCAGGCTACGGCTGCCGGCGCCGACTCCTTCACGAGCCGACACGAAGACGTTCTTGCCACGGATGCCTGGTGAGTCCAGCTCGCCCTCGGCGTTGTCGGCACCGGCCGGCCGGGCGGCCACGGCGATCGGTTGGTAGGTGACCAGCGAACCAAAGGGCGCGGTGACGGCCACCGTGCCGGGCGACGCGATGGTGCCCACGGTCAGATCGCCCAGCACCTGCTCAACCACAATATCCCCATTGGAGACGATGTCCGTCTTGCCTTCGATCAGCATCGAGATCGGTTGCGAGTTGGTGCGATCCACGAACGCGCCGATCGCTCCTCCGGACGCCATGCCCAGCGACTTGGCAACCAGGTTCACCGGACCGTCGACGAACCGCAGACCCTGGATCGAGTGGCTGGATGCCTGGGCCCCGCTACCGAGCGCGTGCCACGATACTTTCGCACGGTGGCCACCAAGGCGTTCGACCAGATCCAGGTCGGACTTTTCAATGGTGACGCTTTCCTGGGTGATGGTGTCGGTGAAGGTGGCGGTGAGCTTCTGCCGCAAGGTCGAATACGATACGACCACCTGGATCGGATGACCGGAGTTGAGCACGACCGATCCCGGGGACCGACCGCTGGTCGCCGACGCGATTCCCGACTCCGTGAGGATGTCGATCCAGGATCCCGTGCCCGCGGCATCGCCCAGGTTCATGACGATCGCCACGCCCGGCTGGCCGACGTTCCCCAGGTTCAGGGCCACGCGCGAGTTGGTCGCGTGCGACTGGTAGAGGAAGCCGAGGACGAACTGGTCGCTGATGGAAACGAGGTCGTTTTTCTGGAAGCGCACCTGGCTGGGCCACGCCGTCTGGGCGCCCGCTCCGGCTTCCAGCGCGAGCTGCAGCGTGTCGTCCACGGAAGTGCTCGTGACGACCGCCGAGCCCTGGGTGGCCGAAGACGACCAGCCGGTTCCGCCGGTGAACCCGGAGAAGGAACCTCGCTGCGAAGCCAGCGAGTCGGTGACGGTTCCCGTGCCGAAGGCGTTGAGGTTTAGGTCGCCAGCGACATCCCAGAGGCCGACCTGCAGCGAATTATTGGTCCTCAGCCAGGCGTTGCCCAGGCTCGACAAATCAACCTTGCCCGTGGCCGAGAAGGTCATCGGACGCATGCTGGAGCCGATGTTACCGTCGGCGACGAGACGCAGCGCGCCACCTCGAACGGGCACGACGGCGGCATCGTCGGCTGCCAGCAGGTTCTGGACGGCGGCCAGCGACACGAAGCCGTTTCCTGAAGAGCTGACCTGCTTCACCCGCAGGTCGTTCGTGTTTCCCACGAGGAGAATCTCGTCTGTGGCGATGGCGGTCACGCTTCCGGTCGACGCGAGCTGCACGGCCAGGGGCCGCGAGATCGCGACCGACAAGCCGGTCAAGGTCACGCCGGCGGGACGGTGGCCGGCGGTGAAGTAGACCGTGTCACCGGACTCGTTCTTGCCGACCAGCTGAATCTCACCCTTCTCGCTGGCAAGCCTCAGGAAACGCTGCTCCTCCGGCGTCATTTGGTAGTTCAGAGTGCCGTCCAGGGGAATGAACCGGGACTGCGAGTTCTGTCCGATCGAGCCGGCCGATTGCAGGTTCAATTGGCCCGCTTCGATGTTCGCCGGTCGGCTCAGGGCACTGTCTTCGGAGAAACGCGTCAACGCCTCGCCGCTCAGGAACATGCGGATGTCGAGCCGATCCTCGTTCTCTGCCTTGATCACCGCGATCGTTTCGGCGGAAGCCTTGAACGAGAAACCGGGGTCGTACTGGAGGAACTGCGGCTGGGTAGCCCACGCGGGTCCGAAAGCCATCGTGTCCGCGAACTGGGAGATGCAGAACCGCCAGAGGTTGTTGACATAGTCCTGCACTTCGGCATCGGTCGCGACGTCTTTCTGGTTGGCCGCCGCTGCGTACGCACGGAATGTCTCGAGTCCCGTCGCGCTGAGCTGGTAGACCTGCTGCGGGTTGCCTTGGTCGTCGCTGGTCGTGACGATCGCGCCCCAGGCGCCGGGATCCCAGTTGTTCCACAAGGACGGCACTTCTCCCTCGTTGACCGGTGGGACCAGTCTCCAGTAGGCCCGATAGGCACTGTCGATCTGGTACTCGAGCGCCGCAATCCGCTCCTCCGCGCCGCCCGAAGAGGATTGAGTGAACAGCTTATGGAGATAGTCCCGCATCTGCGGCAGGAGGTCGGGGGCATTCAGCTGGAGTGCGTCGAGCGTGAGTCCGTCGAGGATGTTGCCGCCCAGGGTCCTGAGCGTCACGGTGCCGGGCGACTTGATGCTGTCCACGCGCAGGTCTCCCGCAATCTGCAGCAGGGAGACGTCGCCGGTGGCTTCGACGTTGAGCGACCCGCCCAGCGCCGTGCCATCGTAGGCGATCGAAGTGTCCAGTTGGATTCTCAGGGGAAGAGCCTGGGAGCCCACGGTACCCTGGGAATGGATCGTCAGGTGGCCGGCTTGAATTCCCGGGGACACCGCATTCGCGAGAACACTGCCCGCGGACTCCAGCACGACGGGAGCGGTGGCGACCGACTTGCCCACTGCCAGCGTGGAAATCCGGTCCACCTTCAGATCCCCATTCGAGGCGATGAAGACGCCTTGCGGCGCCTCCGCCAGCAGGGCGCCCTCAAAGAGTGTCACATTCAATGGGTTGTCGCTCGTGCCCAGTTGGCCCTCGTCGCCCGTCGCGACCAGCTTGGCGCTGCGAGCCTCGATCAGGCCGGAGGAACTCATGGTGATCGGACCGACGGCTGACAGATTCAGGTCGGTGTTGATGCGGACCAGTCCATTCAGCGTCAGCGGAGCATTCGAAGTCACCGAGAAAGGCGAAAGTAGCATGCGCGAAAAATCGACCTGGATCGGCTGGTCCGCGCGAACCCACCAGGACGTGCTGGTATCGTAACTGGTGGGAGCGGTGGCACTCGAGCCGTTGCCCTGGCTGAGGAGGCGGGCTCCAAATCGCTGTTCAAAACCGGTCTGCATCGCGCTGCGATCCAGGCGGAAGTCCTTCACGACCTGCCAATTCTGCAGCCCGCCGGTGCCCGTGGTGAAGCCGACATACGTGGTGGGGTCCAGCGTCGATGCCAATTCGACGTTCTGGTAGGTCCGGCGGAAGGTTGCTCCTGACACCAGATCGGTCAAGGTTTCGGTCACCTCGCGGACGGCCTTGTTGAAGTCGAGCTTCACCCGAATTGGGTGGCCGCTCCCGAAATCCACATTGCCGGTGCTTTGGTAGCTCCCCGCCGTATTGGAGGTGACAAAGTTCGATCCTCGCGTCTGCACGCGGTTGAGGTTGATCTGATAAGCGGCGGTGGCGCCAGCGATACCGACGTAGCCCAGGCCACGGTCCACATTCCCGGTCGCCTGGGTGCCCGAAGACTGGAACACCAGCGCGACGCCGTTGTCGGCGTGCGTCTCGAAGGTCAGGTCGCGCACGACCTGCCGGACAGCTTGGCTGCTGCCGCTGCCACCGGTGAAGCCCAGATAGGTGGTCGAACCCAGCAGCGCGGAGAGGTCGACGTTCGGGTATCGACGCTCGTAAGTGCTGTTGGATACCAGATCGGTCAACGTCTCGGTCAGTTCATGTCTGACGCTGTTGTAGGTCAATCGGACCTTGATCGCATGGCCGCTGGAGAAGTCGATCGCTCCCGTGCTGTTGTAGGTGCCAGTCGTGTTGGTGGTGACGAAGTTCGAGCCTTTGTTGGGGCCAAGGTTGATCTGGTAGGCGGCCGTCGCGCCGAGGATTCCCCGGTACCCCAGGCCGCTGCCGTTCGCGCCGACCGCTCCCGTTCCCTGCTTCTGGAACACCAGCGCGATGCCGTTGTCCTTGCTGTCCAGCGTTGTCCCCAGCCGCAGCTTGAAGTTGGTAACGGTTTGGGTCGCTGTCGTATCGCCACTTGCGCCGGTGAAGCCGAGATAGGTGGTCGGCCCCAGTAGCGAGGCGAGGTTGACGTTCGGATAGTAGTTCGTGTACTCCCCAGTACGGCCGGCCGTGTCGGAAGAGAATTTCTCGGTCAGGGTGAGCGACGACGCATCGTAAACCAGTTCCACATGAATGGGCCACGAGTCGGGATTGCTCCAGCCGGGGAACCAGCCCACCCCGCGGTCTATGGAGTAGTTGCCGGCCGTGTCGTTGGTGACAAAATTCGTTCCCGTCTGCTGCCCATTGAAAAAGCTTCCCGGGAAGACGTTGATCTGGTAGGCGGCCTTTTTGCCCGGGATTCCGACGTAACCCAGGCTGCTTCCACTGCGTCCCACGACGCTGGTCCCCTGGGTCTGGAAAACGAGCGCCATGCCATCGGCCAGCTTGTCCTGATTGCCGCTCGCCTGGTAATCAAAATTGATGACAAAGCTCTTGTTGGTGGGGATCTGGTCCTTGTACCAGGCCGCTCTCGCGATGCTCTTGCTTCCATCGGTCAAGGTGACCTTGTCCGCGGTAATCGCCGTGGCGGGCGTCCCGGTGCTCGCCACGAAATCGCCGAAGCCCGTGACCGTTGTCTCCTCCTTCTGGTAGGTGAAGTCCACGGTGAAGTCCTGGGTGGTGCGGACCTCATTATTCAGCCAGGCTGCTCGCGCGACGTTCTGGCTGCCGTCCGTCAGAACGACCTGGCCCGGCGTGATCGCGCTGGCGTAGGACGCCGATTGTGGAACGAAGGTGGCGAAGGAGTCGATCGGGCTGTTCTTGTTCGCCTTGGCTTCATAGGTGAATTCCACCGAGAGCGTGTCGGCCTGGGTGCTGATCTTTTCACCCAGCCAGGCGGCTCTCGGTCGATTGCCGACATTGTTGAAGCTGACAAAAGTCACTGTGTCGTCCGTGATCGCTCCGTCGCCGAGGTTGGCTGGCACGAAACCGGAGAAACCTGCCAAGGCAGGCCCGGCAACTCGCAGGAATTCGCCGTCCGGTACCGTCGGGGGCAGCGACAGTTGCGGATCGTAGGCGAGCATGAAATCCTTCATCGACTGGGTGGAAACGGCGAGTCCTGTCGAGCCGGTCATCCCCAGATAAACCTTGGACGCGCCGAAATGGCTGGCCATGTCGATGGGAAAAACGATGCTCTTCGTGGTCTTCTGGATGGTATCGGTGAGGAACGCCGTCCATTCGCGCCGTGCCGCGTTGTAGTACAACTGCACGTCCATCGGGTTGGAGACGCTGACATCCCCCGGTGCTTGGTAGACGCCGCCGGAGGCTTCGTTCTTATCAAACGCCACCCCGGGATAGGGGCCGGTCCTGAAGTTGTAAAGATTGATCTTGAAGGCCGCTTTGTTGCCGCCGATGCCGGAGTATCCCAGCGCCCCGCCGCTCGCGCCGATCGCACTCGTGCCGACCGTCTGGAGTGCCAAGGTTGCGCCATCGCCTTCGCCCGATCCTTCGTACCGGAACGCGACCATGAAACTGCGAGACACGTCGAGCGGCGTGCGCAGCCAGGCCGCATTCGCGACGGTTGCGGTACCGTTGGTCAGGGTCAAGGTCCGCGCGTCGGACGATAGCGAGGCGGTACGAACGGCCTGGAAGTTGGCGAATCCCGTGGCGGCGACGTCGCCGTAGCTCCAGCCGCCGTCCGGATACCACCCGGCGGAATTCTGGGAGGAGAATACGCCGGGAGCCGCGGCGGTCTTGAAGATCTCCTGCCGCAGCGAGCTGACATAGAGCAGGTCGCTGGCCGGCCGGAAGTCGACCTGCTGGGCATTGACCACCCGATCCGGCGCGTCCGCGTAGGCCTGGCCTCGGGGCGCAGTGTGGACTTCGACCACATTTTGCGAAGCGTAGGTGTAGCGCGTGTTCAGCTGAGTCTGCGTGTCACGGAACTCCACCGTCCCGGTGATACCGCCGCTTCCCGCGTCCACGGTGTTCACGACCAGCGGGATGCCGGTTTGATTCACAATTCCCTGGGCCGATTGCAGGCCACCGAGGAGCTTGATGGCAGAGCCTTCCATCGTGGAAGCGATACGTCCATCGAGCAGCAGGCGAGTCTCATGGGCCAAGGAGACGGATGACAGGCTGATCTGGTTCGTGCGCGCGTCGTAGGTCGCCTTGGAGCCACGGGCTTCCAGGCCGACGCCCGGGATCTCGTACCGCGGATCATCATGCTCGCCATTCTGGTATTCGAGCTGGAACTGACGGAGCTGGTCTCCCAACGCGGCGGAGAGAACGAGCGAGAAATCCTCCACCTTGCCGATGTTCAACGGCGCATTGACGTCAATGGTCTTCGCGAAGACGTAGAGTTGCGACGCCGTGATCCCCTTACCCAGGAAGGGGCGAATTGCCACGGCGCGCCCTTGGGCCACGACCTTTCCGGGGGTGTTTCCCAGGGTGTAGTCGGCGGCGGCGGACGCGACATAGTCGGCGTCGAGAGCACTGCCTGCCTTGCCGGGCAGGAAAGGCAGCAAGAGATTTGCACTGGAGGCGTTTTGCGGATCGAGCCCGTTGTTTTCGAGGCCCGCTTGCAGGGTGTCCGCCCCGCCGGTGGCAAAGTCCGCCTTGGGAGTGTTGAAGACCACGGTCGAGTTGGGCACGTCCAGCTTCAACGACGCCGCCGTGATGCTCGCCAACGCGATGACCGGACCATTGTCGTTCGCGATGGTGACGTGACTGGCGGGAGCCACGATGGCGCCGGCGATGATCAAGCCTGCGGTGGATCGCACCTCATCGCGGATCGAGGAAGCGACGGTGACGTTGATGACCGGTTTCTGGTCCAGCTTGGCCAGGCCATTCACGACGAGGCTCGCGGGCACGTCGCGCAGGGCGTGTCCCTTGGCGTCGTTCAGCACGACCGTGCCCGCCCGGTGGTCGGCGAGGCTGTCCATCCCATCCAGCACCAGCCAGCCATTCGAGTGGTTCTGGATGTGGATGCTCGTGCGGAAGGCATCGATCCTGCCGGTGCCCGTAACGGAGTTGGCGACGACCGTGATGGAACCTTGCGGGGCGATCAAGTCACGCAGGATGTAGGCAGGCACGGACGTGGGGATGGAAGCGTATTCCCGGACTTGGCGCCATCCCGATTCGCCCAGGATGTCACGAATGGCCCCTTCGACCGAGGCTGCTTTCGTCGCCAGGAACGGCTGGAAACGACCGGCAGACGTCGCACTCGCCTGCGGCTTGACGGCCGCATAGGGGTAGGAAGCTCCAGGGCCAGTCGGCAGGTCCGGCAAACCTTGGAGGAGCCCCTGGACGGACAACCGCCCCTCCTTGTCGATACCTGCCTGCAGCGGCACCATTCCGCTCGACACCTCACCGTTCACCTCGACCTTGCTCGTGCCGACTGGATCGACGAAGGTGATGCTGCCGAACTTTCCACGCTTACCGAAATCGGTTGGATCCAGGGAGCTGGCGTTCTCGTCGGCGAAGGTCTTCCTTCGGCCGTAGTCCATCGCATAGGAGGTATCGGAAGCCTCCCAGTCCGCGAACAGTTGCGGGGAGTAGGCAGCTCGCACGGATCCGTCGACGATAATCTGGTTGTCATGCTCGATCTTCGCAGACGCTTCATGTTTGACTTGGAGATTTCCCCGGGCGATGCTGCGTGCCGTGGCGGCGATCCGCGGCTCGAACCCCGGAATGGCCACGCCGCTGCCGCCGGCGGAGAGCGTGATGTAGCCCGCTTCCACGACCGTGGTGGGCCCGACGAGAAGATGATCCTTCGAATCAACGGTTACGTCCGTGGTGGCAACGGCGAAGGTCCCCGCCCCGGGCCCCCGCGCGATCGACTGGCTGTTCGTATTCACCTCCGAGGCGGCCGCCAGCACAACGGACCCCAGGTGACCGGCGGTGATCCGTGCGCCGTCGGTCTTGATCTGATTGTCCAGGGCGATCTTCAGGCTGTTGTACGACTGGACCTTGCCTATGCCGATCCACGGCGATGCCGTCGACGCTTCCTGGATGTCGATGCGTTGGGTGGCCAGCCCCGTGACGGTGCCCTCACTTGCCGTGCTTTCGACGGTGCTGGAGCCGAAGTCGATCGCGCTGGTTCCCCTGTATTCCGTGCTCACCTGCCCAATAAACAGCACTCCGGCTGCCACAGCGCCAATTCCCGCCCCCCAACCGGAAGTGTAGGCGACATCGACCAGTCGGTCGGGGTTGTAGTCGTCAAAGATGGAGGCGTCTGGGTCCGGCACTCGCTTCAAGTTATTGTCCGTGAGGACGGAGATGGGCCCTGCACCGGACACATGGCTGGAATCATCCAACTGGATGCGGGCCGCTGGCGTCAGAGTGCTTTGGGCCAAGGTCAGAATAACTCCCGAGCCCGTGGTGAGAAACGTATGCACGTAGGTGTCGTACGAAACGCTGTTCAGGGCGGCCAGGGTCACCCGGCCGGTGTTGCCTTCCTTCGCGATCGCCGAGGCGCTTCCCACATCCACGGTGACGGCAGGTGCGATGAGATTATTCGCAGCCGTGGTGGCGAAATTGGACAATGCCCCACCCTTGGTGTGGATATACGCGGCGCTGCGACTACCGTCGGCAACGTTCGCTTCCATGTCCAGGGAACCGCCGAATTCGAGGTCGACGTATGCCAGCGTGCTGTGGATGACCGGCTGGAAGGTCGAGGAAGGATTCACGGCTCCCACGCCTGTCCCCGCCAGTTCAAATTGCTTGTAGCCGGAATGAGCGATCGTCAGGGTCGATGCGGTAAGGCGGACATCCCCATCGGCCGTGATCTGGCTCGGCGCGCCGGGCGTGGTCGGATCGTTGTAGTTCCTGCCCATGACCGCGCTGAGTTGTTCATCGTAGATGTCGGACACCTCGCCTTCCGAAATCGCCAACGCCGCTCCGTCGGCGACCACGGTGTTGGTAAAGACGTCATGGCTGCCAAGTGCCTGGACCGTCAGGTCATCGACGTGAAACTCCCCGACGGTTCCGATGCCTGCCCAGGCAGATCCATGCTTCTCCGCTCTCGCGTGGAATATGCCAACCGCTCCCACACTGGCGCCCACAACGCCCAGGAGCCTGGCTTCGATCGACTCGTCGCTCTGGGCGTGGACGGACACATCACCGCGTGGAGCGTTCGCGTGGAAGAGGATGCTGGTTCCCTGGCCTACCTCGGCGATCACCTTGGCTTGGCTGTCGACGACGGACTTGCCGCCAGCCCCGGCGATACCGCCCAGCGCGGCGACGACCGAGGTCACCCATACCGAGGACTGCTGGTCTCGGCGATTGATCGCGCTGACATCCAAGAGACTGCCGGAGGAAGCCGTGCCGAGCGTCAGGGAGGAGCCTTCCACCTGTGCGTTCACGAAATCGTGATTCTCGATGAGGCCCACCGAAAGTCCCGCGGTCCCTCCGTACTTCGCACCCGCGAAGGCGACTTGCCCAACCTTCACCGTGACTTTACCGTCCTGGTCGGAATTCTTCGGGTAGTCCACGCCGCCGATGGTCGCCAGCACGGACACTCCCTTCTGATCGCCGCCAGCCACGGAGAGATGGGGAACGCCATGGATCGCACTCCGGACGATGTTCTCCAGGGAGACCCTGCCCCACGCGCCTCCTGCGGCGACGGCAACTTTCGCACTAGCAGAAACGGCAACCCCCACCAGGGAGTTGTGGATCGTCTGGCTCGCATCGGCATGTACCGTCAACGTGCCTCCGACCTCCACCACGGAACGGTCGGCCTCGCTGCACGCGCGTGGTGTTTCGTTGACGCCGCATGACTGAGTATCACCGATCGGGTTGCCGTCCGCGTCGCGAAGTGCCGCGGGGCGATTGCCCAGCCAGGCGAGCACGGTGTGATGTGCGCGGACGTCAGAGGAAACCATGCCCACCGCACCCGATCCGACGCCGGCGTAGGCTCCCGAGATGTTACCCGCGTCGACGTCCACAACCGAGCGATCATCGGCGGCGACGGTCAGGTCACCGAGCAGGTTCAGCCTGGAGTTGGAAGCTCCGGCCTCGGCGGTATCGTACAGGTTCGCGTTCAGGACGCCACCGGACAGGCCAAGGCTCAGACTTTTGGATCCTGTGATCGCCACCCCGACCGCGAAGGCGTCAATCGATGGGGCGAGCAGGGCGCTGATCCGAGCGGACTGTCCCCGCACGACGGTGTCGCCATCGACGAGCGATCGGGTGGTATTGAAGGAGTTGTAGTTGTTCACCGCCCCGCCCACGGCGATAGAACCAACACTCCCTGATCGATTAAAGGTGACCGTGGCGCCACCGGCGTCGGTCTTGGACGTCAACTGGTTGATGGCTTGGACTTGCAGTTCGGCCTGAACCTTGCCTCCTTCGACGGCCGTACGCTCCACGCCCACCACATCGGCCAGGCCCAATCCCTCGGTCTGGATCGTGACCTGGGGAACGTCCTTGCCTCCGAGGTCGTTGGTGAAGGTAATCGTCCAGCGGCGATTCAACGCTCCCTCGCCGGACTCCTCGACCCGTACATTGCCACTGCCCACCGAGGCGAGCGCCTCCAGTGCAGACTGCACCTGTGCCGCCGTTGCCGTGGCGCGAAGGGGGGTGGTGACGGCACCATCGTAGTCGAGGGTGAATGTCCCCGCCGCGGTTGGCGCGGATGTCGTGGCGAAGCCAACCTCCTGGACTTCATCCAGGCCGGTGATCCGACTGGCGACTCCCGCTTCGTCGGACGTAATCCGGGCCAAGGTATCGATACCGACCGTCGTGGCCACGGTCGCTCCCACCATTCCCAGGCTGAGGGCCGCCGTGCCGATTTGTAAAGCGCCGGCCAGTGCCAGCGCTTTCACGTTCCGACGTTGCTCATCGGTGGCCAGTTCGGAGTCGGCCTGGTGCAGTACGTACGGGAGAGTATCGTCATCCAGGTCGCCCGTGAAGGCAAATACGTCCACCGCATCAAATCCCTGGATGGAGGAACCCTCGATAAGTGCCTGGGTCTTGAAGGACTCCTGCGCATCCCGAACGGTCTTGCCGATATACTGGCCAACCAAGGACATTCCGACGGCGCCCTGAAAGAAATCTCCACCCAACTGCAGTTCAAAAGTGCCGGCCGTGGCCTTCAGGATCGGAGCCAAGGTTGCGGAGACGAGCAGTTCGCGGGGATTCTCGCCCTGGTACAAGTTGCGGATGGTGCTCCTGTCGACGACGGCGCTGGTGTTGGGAGCGAGGGAATTGATCGTGAAGCTGCCCTCGACAGCAATCGTCGTCCCGCTGCTAACCTGCACCGAAACACCAAGACTCAACGCAGAGAGTTCCGTGAAGTCCTCGGCGACCACCCGGGTACTGCTTCCGCCTTGGGTAATCCGGCTCTGGGAGACCTCCGCGACCGTGGTGGCCTCCACCTGGTTCAACGCCAGGGCCATGCCGACGCCGGCGGCGACGGCGTCGACGGCGTCGACCCGCTTAGACACGTTACTTTGCAGATCCGCCTGGCCCGCGAAGCCGCTGACCGAGTCGCGGGAAAACGCCTCGACCAACAGATCGCCCGTCAGGAGAACCGTGGCATCGTCGATGCGGGCGATGGTGGTGTTGGCAATGTCGTTGATGGCGACGGAGCCGGCGACATTCACGATGTTGTCTGCCGCACGCGACAACTTGAGACCCGCGGAACCGCCGAACACTCGCTTCTCGTTCTCCGCCGCGACGTTCAGGTCGTGGAACTGGGCGACGGAGGCGCCCTCCAGGGTGGAGCGGACATCCGATTCAATCGAATTCCATGCGACCGACCCGGACACGCCCCCGACGTTCGCATTTTTGGTGCTCTCTCCCCGACTGTGCATGGCAATCGCCACACTTCCGCCAAGCGCGAAATTCTTGGTGCGGTTGTCACTGGTGATGGCCAGATCTTCGGAAACGGCGTTATTCCCGGTCAGGGATCCATCCAGGTTGATGTAGGAGTACGCCGCATCGTCGCTGAATGCGCCGGCGAAATCGCCCGAAAACAGGAAGCCCCATTTGCCCTCGGATTTCTTGTCTCCGTAATTCATGAGGTCTTGAACATTTCCTTGTGAATTCCCTTTGGCAACCAACGGTGCGGGTTTCAAAAATCCTGCAAGGTCATCTGGACCTACCGGCGCCAACATCACACTACGTAAGGCAAATGCAATCCAAAATAACATCGTAGAAGCAATTCGCGCAGTTAAAATTTCTACCAGCATCGAAATCAACGAGTTCGAATCTGCTGTAGACAAAATTAATTCTTCTAATAAAGAATTAT
>CAZUJM010000027.1:15364-34911 GCA_964620405.1 uncultured Pirellulaceae bacterium
TTTCAAAAATTCTGGAAGGTCATCTGGACCTACCGGCGCCATCATCACACTACGTAAGTAACCGGGGGGCGATTTGCTCGAGTCGGGCTTGGGATCCGCGTCGACGGGAGGATCGGAGTCACGGTCACGGACCTGGGAGGAGAAAGAGCCCACGACGGCCAACGGAACGGCTGCCCCGTTCACGTCGGTATCGACGTTGACGGCACCATTCACGACGATGGAGCTGCCGGGTGCCTGGGCGGCCTGGTTCAGGTGGCGTGGGTCAAACGACGCGTATTGCGAACCGATGGAGGCCTGCACATCGCGGTTGAGCGTAATGACCGACGCGCTGACGCCAAAGCCCACGGCCTGCCCCACCAGGAATGAGCCTGCGATGGCCGTACCGTTGCTGCGGTCGGAGGCGAGGACATTCAGGTCGCCCGCGGTGTTGGCGAGCGGACGCAACGTGACGGGCAGGTTGCTGGTGATGATCTTCGCGTAAGTCCTCTGGCGGCGATCCTCGTTGTTGGCCGTGACATCGGGAACACCCGTCATGCTCACCGTGGCGACGCTCGCCTCCAGGGAGAATTTCGAACTGTTGGCTCCTGACTGCGCCAGTTGCAAAATACCGTTCAGGGTTTCTGCCTGGACGGTGAGACCACGATCGCCAAAGTGAGCCACCGTGGCCGCATGGCTGGGCGCGCCGCCAATCAGATCGGCGCCTCCCAGCAAGGCCTGGTTGCTGCCTTGCACCGTAAACACATTCACCGATCCGCCCAGGGCGCTCTCGGAGGCCTTCTGGAACGGAGCCCACGGCAACGACGGGCCGCTCCTGAACTTGCCAGCTGCCAGCAGCGGAAGGCTGAGGTGGATCTTTCCCGTTAACCCCCTTTGAATGACGGAAGTCGTGGCATGGACGGTGACCCCGTTCTCCGCTGGGGAAACGGGCGGTCGGATGAAGCGGACGGCGCCGGTCTCGAGGTCAATGACTTCAAACGTCTGGTCGGGATCGTTAATCTGGGCTCCGTCCGCGATTTGAGCGAGGTTGTTGTTCTCCAGCGATTCCACGGCGATACTCGCCGTGATGACCAGTGTCATCTGGAAGTTGCTGCTGAGGCCAGGGAAGTACCGGGCATAAATCTGTCCCTTGCCGAGTTCGACAGGTTGGGGTATCGCCACGTTGGCAACATTATTAAAGAACAGTCCGAGCCATCCCCGGTCGTTCCTTAACAGATTAATGACCGTCTCACCAATCGATTTCAGCACATGTCGCCACGGGTCGCGTCCCTGGTACGTGATGGACGAGTCCACCTCCAGCATTTTCCCCGCGGTGACGATGGCATCAGACGAGACGACCGCATGGCTGTTATTGTCGACGATGGAAGCCGCGAGCGCGACCGCGACGCCCCACGATCCGTCGGCCTGCTTCTGCGTCTTGCTCAAGCTCGCGTTCGAAACGCTTGAAAGCTCCTGCTCGATACTGCTTTGAATCACCACGTTCTCGGCAGCTGCAACTCGCGCAGTACGTCCCAGGGTGACGTGCACATCATTGGATACCCACTGCATGGCCACCGCTCCGCTCGCACCTCCCGAGGAGGTGAATCTGGAACTTAGGCTCAGGGTGTTCTGGGACAGTGCCGACTTCGTACCGCCTATCAGGTAGGAGAGGAGGGGGAACCCACCGAGTTGGGTGTAGGATGCGACCTTCTTCGAGGAGTTGAGGCTGGCCTCGATGGTCACGCCATCGCCAGGAACGTCTTTGGCGTCCTGCGTCGCCAGGACGACCCCCGCGCCTGAGAACGGCGTCTGGGCGGCCGGCGAGAAAGGCAGATACGGCCGCATTTCAATCGGGCGGGGCGGAGTGCTCATCGCGTCCTGCAGGCTGGCCGCGATCCTCAAAGGCAGGCTGTAGGGATCGAATCCCTGGGACTGCTCCACGATCGCATAATACGTTCCTCCATCAAGCATCCCCATGCTGAGCATGTCCCAGTTGTCGCGGAAGACCAGCGGATCGCCGGTTTCGACGGGTTGGGAGGCGGAGGTCAGCAACCAGGGATCGCGACTGGTCCCGGAACCGGTCACCCGCGCCACGACGTGGGGCAAGGCGTTCAGCGCCGCGTTCAAGCGATCCAGGGTGATGTCGAAGCTCAGCGGACCGGTCGTGACCTGCTGTCCCGCAGCACGCAGCGAGAGCGTGAACGTGCCGCCCGTCGCGTTGTCCAGCCAGACCTGATGAACGGGTCCAACGGCCTCGACCATCGTCACATCCATGGCGTCGCCCTCGAGGCCCGAAAGGTCGCTCTCCACGAACACCTGCTCGTAGGCCAAGCCCGTGACCAGCCACGGAGAAAGGGGCTGTCCGAGCCCGGTGACGGTGACGCCGACGGCAGGCAATGCGTTCAAGGCGGCGGCAACGGCTTCCGGGGACGCATCGTGGGCGATTGCCGTCGTGGTGCTCCGCGAACCGTCGGGTTGCTCGACCGTGATCGTGAAGGTGCCGCCGGTGGCGAACGAGAACATCTGGATCGCGCCGGCAGCGATGTCGCGAGTCTCGACACGGGCTGGCCGATCCAGACTGCCCGTCAAGAGGCTGGCATCCGCCGAATCCAGCGGCGCCGAATCGGGCAACCGGACGGTAACCGTCCCCTTGTTGACATCGACTCCCGTCACCAGATACTGCGTTCCACTCGGATCCTCCAGGTTCTGTCCGCGATAGAACGCCTCTTGCAAGTTACTCGTCATGCGTACTTCGGGCGACTCGCCGTGTCGCCGAAGGTCGATCATGCCAACGGTCACCTGGGACGGATTGAGTCCCCGCAGGACCCACGGTTCGGCGAACGATCCCACGCCCTCGACCGTGACGCGGGTGCCGGCCAGGTTCAGCGCCGCAATCAAGGCTTCGACCTGTGCAGCCGACGCATTCCAGGCGATCGGACTCGTGATACCGCGACTGCCATCCGCTGCCATGATCTCCAACTCGAACGTCCCCTCGGTGGCGGTATGGCCCAGACGTATGCCTGGAGCAGCCTCGACGATGGTCAACGGCACCAACGCGCCGCTGGCGTTGAGCGTGCTGGGTCCCACGGCGACCTCGCCGACGTTCAGTCCACGGATCAGCCACGGGGAGCCGATCTGGCCTGTCCCCGAGACGCTGACGGAGACACCGGGAAGCGACAGTCGATTGATCGCGTCGGCCACATCACCGGCCGCAGCATTCCAAGCGATCCCCGTGGCCGTGCCGACGCTGCCATCGGGCGCCGTCACGACTAGGTCGAACACGCCACCGTTGGCGGAACTGCTGGCCTCTACGGCGTTCATCAGCGTCAGGATGGTTTGCGGAACGGCCTCGTTAAGGTTGACGTTCGGCACGTTGTACACATGGTAGGCACGGCCATCGACCAGGCCGCGCACCGGCTTGCCGGGCACGGCGTGGTAGACGACGCGCAGCCCGTCGATCAATTCCGTATCCTGTTGGAAGACCAGTCCCGTCCCCACTTCGAAGTTGTCGACGGGCAAGTCGACCTGGAGAGTCACCTCCTCCAGATGGGCTTTGTTTGTCTCGTTGGGGTCGATGAGACCGAACCACAGGTTGCTTTGCGTGCCCACGAGGATCTCGCCCGTGCCCGATCCCAGGCGCCTCGCGTTCAGTCCCCAGCCCAGAGCGTTGAGCGCGTCCGCGATCCGGTCCGCCGTGGTGTCCACCGAAAGGACTTGGTCTTTGTCATAGTAGAGCCGGATCGGTATGTGATCGCTGTGACTGTTGTTCGGAACATTCGTATTACCCTCATCCCCGCTATCCGTGCCCGGGGCTAAGAAGACAAACGTCTGCCACTTGGTGAGCGTGCGGCCGTTTTCGCCGAGAAGCCCAAAGGTGAAATGGGATTTATCGAGGTTACTTGGCAGGTATCCCTCGGAGTCCCTGGGAATCTTGAGTCCCCTGAAGGGAGCGGTCACGTAGGGAGACGCATTTTGAGTCGTTGGGTTGGAGGCCGCCGCCTGGTCGGCGGTGACTGCCAGGCGAATCACCCCGGGATTGTTGGCATCCACGATCGCCCAGTAGGCTGCCCCGTCCCGCAGCGAAGCGGAATCCTCATTCAGCCCGGTGTGGTACTCCAGCCTTGCACCCTGCGGCATGGGCACCCGGGGCGCGGTTCGCACAATCGTCTGGCCGTCGGAATCGAGCGACTCCAAACGCACGTCGACCTCGCCCGTCGCGGGATCGACGTCGCTGATCGGATAGACGACCCCCGACTCGCTGTCGCGCAGATAGGAACCACCGAACACCGAAATCGGGATGCCCGCGTCGTTCAGGAGTTCGATGGCGAGTGGGTAGTTGCTGTCCTCGGACTCGACAATCCTCACCCGATAGGAACGTCCATCGACGAGAGACACGAGCGCACCTGCATTGAACCGGCCCACGAACTTATGGGGGCTGGCCGCGAAGACCACCTCGTCTCCCTCCTCCAAAAGAGGCTGGCCGTCGGGACGTTTGTCGTAGCCGAACAGGATCAGATGCTGTCCTTCCCGGTTGACTCCCGTGTTCGTCACCGGCACCGAAAAACCGTCCACCGTCAGCGTCGGATAGCTGTCGCCGAAGGAGCGTGCTCGCCCGTTGAACGCGTCCTCCAACGAATCCGCGAACTGCAGGTCGTAGGTACCGGCGTTCTGCGTGGCGATCACGTAATAGACGGTGTCCCGTTCCAGCCCCGGAATCGTGCACAACTGGGTCGAGCCGGCATCGCTGCAAGAGAACGACACCGCGTCGCCCGTGCGGTAGGCGGCTTCTCCCTCGAACACCAACCGGCTTTCGGGAATGTTCAAGTGGAACGCCGGCAGGAATGACAGGGACGGGGGCTGTGGCGTCCCTTCCGTTGCCGAACCGGTGGAGGTAACGCGTCCGTCCATGTGCACGAACACGATCGTACTCGTGTCGTCATCGCAAGTGGTATTCTGCTTCTTGCCGATCAGCGAACTGACAACACTGCAGCCCGTCGAGAACGCGGGCGCAAGGCTCACCGTGCCATCGCCGTACACATAGGCCTTGGACACGGTCGAATTCGAATCGTCCGCGGTCGCCCGGATGATGACGTCGCCTTGGGAACTGATCAACGAGCCCGCATCGACGCGAATGGTCGATTGCGTGGTCTGCTCGCTCAACGCCAGGGACAAGCCAATGGACTGCAAGGAGGTATTGGAGGAACCGTTGTTTCCAAGCGACTGGGCGCGTAGGTCCACTTCGTTGGTGACATCGGTGGTGATACGCACGTCGCCACCGGAGGATACCTGGGAGTTATTCAGGGTGATTGATGCGGTCGCATGCGACTGAAAGAGCCCCACGACGAAGGGCGAGTTGGAAGCGTACCATTGATTGAATGATCCCAGCCCCGGACTGATCGATCGCATGCGATTGGGCCGTCGCTTCGACCGTCGCGCTCTCGGAGCCAGTGATGCGCGGACCTGTCCCCGCGGCACCTCCCAGCGTGATCGTCGATGACGGTTGCCACTGCTGGAATGCGATCGGCAGCGTGGGAACCAAGTAATCCAAGGCTTGAAAGATGGTATCCAGGGCACCTAATTCCGAAAAGAGCTTTTGGTTTCCGGCGTCGGAGGTGATCGAGACATCGCCGCCTTGGATGGTGGTTGCGTCTCCGATGTCGATATGCGCCCGGATGCCGCCGCTGCCCCTGATAAGCTCAATCAGATTCAGGACTTGGTTGTTGTTCGAGAATTGGGTCACGGTGATCTGATTGATCGCCTTGAGCGTGATGTCGCCATCCAGGTCGTCGGAACTGCCGTTCGCCAGCAAGCTCGAACCATCGGCGACCGTGATGCTTGGCGCGTCGAACGTGATGGATCCCGCCTTCTGCCCGGCCGTTGACGCGGCCGTGTCGATGGCCAGCCCCGGACTGAGCGTGATCTTCTTCGCCGTGATCGTCAGGTTCGCCCCGCGCGTCGCCAGGTTCGCCGCGATCGTCACCTCGTCGTACTTGTCAACCTCGTAGGCCGAGGAGTCCGGGGTGAAGAACTTCTCCAGGTCCACCTGGCTCGCAATCGTGATGTCGCTGGCCAGCAAGTAACGGCTTTCCAACGCATCCATCGCGAGGCGGCGAAACTGGCGGAGGCCGGCCACTCCACGTCGCACAAACCGCTTGCGAATTCCGAGATGCGGCAATTGGAAATTCTCACGCGAGGCCAGGGAATGACGCATCGGAACCTCTGGAAAGATGGGAGTCAGGACCGTCGGGGCAGAGAAAGGCACCGTGCTGGCAAAGCAGCAGGCGCGCACGCGTCAACCTGACCCCGACCTTCGTGGGCGTCAGCGAACGCGTTTGAACATCCTCGACGAGGTTCCGCCTGATAGCCCTAGGTGTAAGTACCTAGCGGGAATCGGGCAACTAGAATCCATCGCGTTTTGGCGGGCCCTGTGGTGAACCACACCGCAATACGGGCAGGACAGTCGGGCATTCTGGGCGCACGGTTCAACAGCGGAGGATGAGCCCGTGTTCACGTGGTCAAACCAGCATGAAGGACCGTTTCCCACCACCGCGGCGCGGCGAAAAACATCCCGAGCCTGCCCTGGTTAAGCAAGCCGCAGTTCCCCAAACTGCCAGGGCACGGGGCGTCACGTTGCCGTTTGTTGTCGAGAAATAGCGACACTCCTCCGACACCACGTTCGTGCGGACACGCGGTATCCCAGGGAGCCTCAAGTCGGTAGAGGAGCGTCTCTAAAAATGAGCATCTTTTTTTTGTGGACAATCTATGCCGAAGGCCAATACGAAGGCGGCAAAGGTCCTGAAAGCCAGATTTCCATCCCTGAGGATTTTATTCGATGAAACGCATCTTGCTCGCAATGCTTCCGCTTCTGGCCCATGGTTTTCCGGCTGGGGCAGTGGAAACTGTTTCCTTTGGATCGGGGCAGACCCAGTTCAGCATCGACTTCGTCACCGTTGGCAATCCTGGAAACATGGATCTTACATTCGCCAATCCAAGTATTCCGCCTCTTGGTGGGGTGGACTACTTCTTTGGCATGGGCAAACACGAAGTAAGTCGGGACATGGTCATCAAGGCCAGCCAAGCGGGCAACTTGGGAATCAGTCAACCGGACATGGTTCTGCAGGCACCATGCCCGGCCGGGATGGATTGTTCAATGTCTCAACTTGTCACTGCAGGCCCGAAGACTCCTGCAAGTGCAATCACTTTTCTGGAGGCGGCGCGGTTCGTGAACTGGTTGAACACCAGCGAAGGCTTTGCGCCCGCCTACAAGTTTGAGAAGCAGCCCGGAGATGTCGGGTACAGCCCTGCTGATAAGCTTCTGGCATGGTCACCTGCGGATCCTGGCTACGATCCCATGAAGCCGTTCCGGAACAGCCGTGCAGCCTACGTACTGCCCTCGAAGGATGAGTTCGTCAAGGCAGCGTACTACGACCCGGCGAAAGGGGCGACCGGTGGCTACTGGGCGTGGCCGACGGGAAGCGACCAAAAGCCCGCGGCGGTTGCCTCGGGGATGGCACCCGAAACTGCCGTCCACAGTCAATTTAGTGACACTAGGTTTTTCGCGGACATCGACCTGGCAGGTGGTTTGAGTCCTTACGGCACGATGGGGCAGGCAGGGAACGGGTCAGAGTGGGTCGAGGAAACTAATTTGTCAGCCTCAACAACTGCCTTTTGCGGTGGGACCTATGTCGGAATTAGCATTGCGAACAGGCTCTGCGGCTCAAACCTGACTAACGCTGACGCGAAACTCGTTGATATGGGTTTCCGAGTTGCCAAGGTACCGGAGCCGAGTACGGGCTTGTCGGCTCTCTTGGGGATGTTCGCCTTGGCGACCCGGCGACGACGGGCTCAATAGCCGTTTCGAGAGTCGTTGTCGGCCAAGAGGGTCAACCACGGAGGACAGGTCACCCGCAGAGGGCACGGAGTACGCGGAGGAGCCTCTCCGCGATCTTCGTGTTCTCTGTGGTAAACCCTGCCCGGCGCGGTCGCGAACGTGCGCCTAGCGATCGTCTTCCGAGTCCGATGCGTCGGTCCACACGTGGTCGATCGACTCGGCCCACAGGGCCGCTTCCCAGCCCGCTGGCGTCGCGGCCAGGGACTTCTCGCGGAACGCGTCCGCCAGGACAGGCTCGCCTTCGCCCGGGTCTTCACGGGCCGCCGCGGTCTTGCTGTTCAGATCGTTCAGGATCAGCATGATATCCATCAAGGACACGAATCCGTCATCGTTCACGTCGTAGAAGTGCTCGCTGCCCCAGGGAGGCGGGGCGAAGTCCGCGCGCGGATCCTGCGCCAACCGGCCGTCCGGAACTCTTCCCGAGCTCAGCACATTCAGGATCGCCAGCGCGTCCAGGGGTGACACCACTCCGTCGTCGTTCACATCCAACGCATTCTCGGCGTTGCGCCAGACGTTCTTCGCGCCCTCGTCGCCGGGGCCTTGATAGATGATCGTGTTGTTGCCCGTTCCCGGCAGGAGGACGTCGGCCCGGTTGGCATGGAGGATCGTATCGTCGTCCCGGCCCGTCACGATTCGATTCGTGCCGCCGAGGTCGTCGACCGTGTTGCGTCCATCGCCCGCCTCGATCACGTCGTTGCCATCGCCGGTCTTGATCGTATCGGCGTCCCCGCCGGTCGTGATCTCGTTGTTGCCTCCCGCGTCCTCGATCGAATTGACGCCGCCGTCGGCTTGGATCACATCGCGGCCCGCGCCCGTCTTGATGACCGCTCCCGCCGAACCGGTGCGGATCGTGTTGTTCCCGGCAAGGTCGGTCACTTCGGCGCTGCCCTGGCCTGCCAGCAGCCAGTCATCACCTTCGCCGCTGTCGATCGCCACCGGCAGCACGCGGCTTCCGCCAACCGACACTCGATCGTCGCCGGCCTGCGAGCGGATCGCGACGCGAGACACCTGGCTGGCCGGAAACACGCGCATGGACGACGTGGTTCCATTCCAGCGGGCCATGACCGACACGAAACGCGGGCCCGCATTCACCGTCACTTCGTCCGCTCCCTCGGTGCCGACGATCCGCAACTCCTGGTCCACCAGCTGCACGCCAGCCACCGGGTAGTGAAGACTCGACTGGAGCGTCGTGCCGCTGGCCGGATCGAGCAGCGTGACCTGGGCGTTGTAACTGCCGGCAGCGCGATAGACGTGAGCCCTCACGAAATCACGCGCCTTGCCGTTCAGTTCCAGCCGCTCTTCGGGGCTGCCATCCCCCCAGTTGACCAGCACCTGTCGGGGCTCGAAACCAAAGTCGACGAACGACGCGCGCAGCTTTGCCTTGCGCCCCGGCAGCAGCACCTGCGACGCCGACGCCACCGTCAGGTCCACCGCGGGGGGATCGGCGATCGTCAGCGTTTTCTGGTAGTCGGTGTACTTGCCATCCGGCGACAGGACCCGCGCGAACACCTGGTAGGCTCCGTGCTTGGGTGGCTGCCACGAGAACGAACGCAGCAGCCGTCCATCCGCGTAGCCGGCCCGGTCGCGCGCCGCACGATCCAGCGTGAGCACGAATCGAGTCTCCGGCCCCGGTTCGCCTTCCGGCCCCGGTTCACCCTCCGGTGATCCCGCGATGGCCAGCGAATTGCTGCTGCAGTCGTTCACGTTCACGGTCACCGGTTGTCCGGCCACCAGCGTGCCGGAAACACTCAGGTCGTGGTAGAGCTGGCAGGTGGAGGGCGGCAGCGCGACGCCGTACGAGGATCCCTCATATCCCTGCAAAAGCTGGATCGCGCCGGTGCCTGCCTCGGAGAAGATCGGCGAGCGAATCGTCAGCCGGGCCGTCGAGGGCTTCATCAGCACATACGGGAACTGATGGTTCGCTCCGCTGTTGTCGTTCCAGGCACCGGTGCCCGTCATCTCGAGTGCATCTTCGGCGCCGCCAAAGTCGTTCGGCTCGCCGGTCTTCCAGTTGCCATAGCCCGTGGCCTGGCCCGCGTTCTGGAACGTGAGGCGATGATCGCCGTCGAGCAGCCATTGCCAGACACCTTCCTGGCTGGCATCCGAACCGCCCAGCCAGATCGACGAACCCGCGGCCAGCGTCTTGAGTTGGGCCTGCATGGCGTCGTTGAGGACGGGCGCGAGCCAAAGGCCCTTTGCCTTCGCATCCGCGACCGCGTCATCAAATGCACGGGCAGTCGTCACCTTCGTCAGTGCGTTGCGCCAGTCTTCCTTGGAAAGCGCGGCCAGTCGGATCGCGCCGCCCTCGAAATTGATCACCGGCACATTCTCCTCGACGGTCAGGCTGGTGTCGGACCGCACGTCGATCACCTGCTGGCTGGAGCCCCGGTCAGCCTGGTCGAGGATGGCCAGGCCGGCGGCCACGAACCGACCATCGACTGTCCCCACCGCCGGGCTGGTTTGTCCCGCCTGGTACCGATCGCTGGTCCACTGGGGTACCGAATTCACGGGGATCGCATCGCGCCAGTTGAACACGCTGCCGAGGAGGCCCTTGAGTTGCAGGTCGATGCGCCCGATCGTCAGGGCACCTTGGTTGTCGACACGGATCTCACCGAGGTCGGTGACCGCCGCCAGTCGCGAGACCTTCGTCCGGATCGGCATGTCGGAGCCGCCCACGCCCTGACGCGACACGGGGTCGCCTTCCGCGACAAGCACGGCCGCAGCCGCGACAAGGTTGCTACTGGACCCCAGCGGTTGGGCGTGGATCGTGCCCGTTCCGTCCGCGAAGCTGCCCTGCACGCCATCGTAATCGGCCAGCACCAGGACATCCCCGCCCTGCCCCTGTGCGTCGGCATGCGTTTCCACCGAGGCGAGCCACACGCTGCCGGTCGCCAGCATCGCCACGGTGCCGTGTTCGGCCGCGACGCGCACGCCGTTTTCCATCCAGATCGACGAATTGCCAAGGCCATCCTTCAGTTGGCCATTCGCATAGGTCGTTCCCGACGCCAGGGCGATCTGCCCCGCACCGGTCGCGGAGATAACGGGCTGCGTGCGATGATCTCCCAGTCGCACCGAGTTCCGGCCCACCAGATTCAGGTTTCCGTCGCCTCCCGATACCGAGATCGCACCTCGCACCAGCAGGCTCACGTCGTATTCGATCAGGTAGCCGCTGGTGTTGGATCCGTTGACGTCGTTCCAGAAACCGTCAGGGCGCATCTGCATCTGGTCTTCGCGACTGCCGTAGTCGTTCGGTTCCCCCACCGCCCAATGCGCGTAGGCACTGTTCACCGGTTTACCCACGTAGTTGCCGCTCCAGAAATCGGTGTACGTGCCATCACTGTTCGGCCACCTCCACGCGCCTTCGACCAGCGCATCGGAGCCCCCGAGCCAGGCGGTCTTGCCACCCGCCGCGGCTGCGGCAGCCGGCTGTTCCCCAGAGAAGCGGATGGTGGCGACGCGACCATTCCGAGCGGCGGCGTCGGCCACCGCCGCGTCGTAGGTGAAGGAACCATCGATGTATTCAAACACCTTGGAACGGCCCGTGCCGAGCAGCGACAGGTTCCCGCCGCTGGCCACCGCGACCTTGCCGTCCACCGTGATCGAGTACGAGACGATGGCCAGGTCGCCCTCCGTGACGGTCAGGTCGTGCAGTCGCAGTTCAGCACTGTTGTTCAAGTGAAGAGCCGCGACGCCGCGAGCCGACACGACCTCGCCGACATGCGTCGGGATGGGCGCCTCGCTGGTTCCCACGGCACGGTCGGTGCGCAGGACCAGTCGCAAGCCCTGCAGTCGATCGGGAGTGGAACTTCCGGCGGTGGGGGCCATCACGAAATCGCCGGCGCCTTCCCAGACAACGTCATTGGCGGCCTTGATCGTTCCTGCCAGCAGCAGGTCGCCCGCTGCCGAAAGTTCGACATTGCCTCCCGTGGACTGGATGTTCGCCACGTGCAGGTCGCGTCCTCCCTCCTGGACCACGGGAACGAAGGCCACGTACGGACGTGATCGCGTGCTGCCCACATCGTTCCACTGGCCGCTTGGCACCATCTCGAGGAAGTCTTCACTACCGCCGAAGTCGTTCGGCTCACCGGCCGACCAGTTCGTATACTGCCGCGCGACTGCGGATCCTGTCGACGTGCCGTTCCAGAAAGGTACCCAGGTGTAACTCGGCTCCAGCCACACCCAGTGGCCTTCGGCGATTTCATCGGAACCGCCCAGCCACGCCGTCTTTTGCCCCACGACGGCGGCCACTCGCGCCTGCTTATCGGCCGAGTCGATCGTCGCGATCTTTCCTCCCTTGGCCGCCGCGTCCAACCACGCGTCCGCGAACGAGTACTTGTCGGTGCTCAGCACCAGCATGCCATCGGGCTTTTCGAGGACGTAAGGCCATGCCGTCGATCCATGGTCGTCGTCCCACTTCCCGCTGGCGGTCATGGTCAGGAAGTTCTGTTCACCTCCGGCGTTGTTCGGCTCACCACCGCCCCAGTTCGCGTAGCCCGCGATGGAGGAGTCGTCAGCTGTCCAGAACGGGATCGACCGCGCCGTGCCTTCGATCCACTCCCAGGTTCCCTCGGAGCGGACGTCGGATGCACCCAGCCACGCCTCGGTCGCCCCCACAGCCGCGGCCACGGTTCGCTGCTTGGCGAGCGTTCCGGCGGTCGCCAGCAAGTGCCCCTTCAGCGCGGCATCGAGCAACGCCTGGGCGAACGTGTAGCTCTCGTCACTTCGGACCACTCGATAGTCGCGGTCCTGGTCCAGTTGAATGTTTCCGTTCGCCGTGGCCGTCACCGATCCCGTCACGGAGATGGCCATGCTCATGGAAACGCTGGGGCTTCCCGTCGCGGGAAGCGTGGATGTGTTGGGAACGGCGCGCAGGGTCAGGTCGCCACGGGCGCGAATCAAGCGATGGGTGGCTTCATTCACTTCGACGCCTGCGAATCCTCGCACATCGTATTCCGTATCGACACCGGCAGGACTGGCGGTGGTCGCCCAAGGCTTCAGGTCCAGCGTCACGTTCTGGCCGTCGATCCGTTGAATGGCTTGCGTCACGCCTCCGCTGTCCGGTTCGGCCTGCACTTGGAGGTGGATATCCTTGCCCGCGACGGCGACCAGCGCGGAATTGCCCGAGATGCCGAGTGGCGACTGGATGCGCAGCGGTTGACTGGTCGACGTTCCGATCGCTCCCTGCAGGGTTGTCAGTTTGATGAGCGATCCGGTGATCCCGCCGCTGGTCGTGGCGGTGAGAATGTCGCCCGACTCGTTGGACACTTCGACCATGCCTTGTCCCGCCACGATGCCATCGCCCTGCAGCCGGATCGCGGGCCGCGCGGCCTGCGCGTCGAGCCAGCCGTTGCGAATCGAGACCTGGGTCTGACCTGCGCCGGCGGTGAGGCTGGTGGTTTGGCTCCAGCCGGAGCGGTCTGCGCCGTCGGTGATGGTGACCGTAGCGCTGGGAATCGGCACACTGGCGAACGAGAGCGTCGGCAGGATGAGGTCGTTGGGCGAATCGTTGCGCACGACCAGGCGCGGAACGCCCGCCACCACGGGGCTTCCCTTGACGACGCCCACGCCGCCCAGGCTGTCTGGCAGATTGGTGACATGGACATCCACGGCCAGCGGACCGGATTGGTAGCCGAACTGGTTGACCGTGATCGGCACGCTCGGCGCGACGACTTGGCCCTGCACGAGACTTCCGCTGTTGAGTTGCGTGCCCGCGCTCGCCTGCGTCACCAAGCCGCTTCCATCGACCTTCAGCATGCCCTCGCTGGGACGCAGCAGCAGCGTGTTCCAATCCACGGTGCTGCTTGCGTCGATCGTCTTTGTCGCGCTGGGAATCTTGCCATCGCGAATCGCGCTGGCGACGGCCTGGAAGCTGGCATCGGTCACATGCTGCAGCGCGGAGAGCGTAATGGACGGAGCGTTGATGCTCGCGCTGGAATCGCCTTGGATCTTCGAGTCCCCTTGGAAGGTCAGCGTGGCGTTCGGTTCCGAGGCGCAGCAGGTGCGGCGCGTGGTGCCGCGCACGTCGAGTTGCACGCCCGAGTGATCGGAGAGGATGGCTATCGAGTCCTCCGCGCTGAGGGACGCTCCCTTTCCCACCTCCACGAGCGTCGACTCATCGACCAGCACGCGGCCGTGCGCACGCTCCTTGTTCTGCATGCCATACCCATCGGCGAAGGCCCAGGAGTCCCGGGTGTCCAGGCCTTCGACGGTGGATTGCAGCGTCACTTCCTGGGCCCGAAGGGTCGCGTCGCCGACGCGCACGGCGGTCGCCACGTTGTCACCGTCGCCGTTGGCATCGCGAATGTGGATGCCCAGGTCATCGATCTGGTTGGCCTTGGACGCCCCGAAGATTCCGCTGGAACGTGATTCGGAATGGAACTTGGCCGCCACCCTCGTCCGCGCATCCAAGCTCAGGCTTCCGCCGGCGTCCAAGGTCACTCCATCGCCGACCGTGACTTCCGTCTCATACCGGTGGTCAACGTTGGCGTCCGCGCGCTGCATCGAGACCACCACGCCCACCGCGACCGCCAACCCGTACGATTCATGATCGTCGCTGTTGCGAGCCAGCACCGAGAGCCCATCGGTAGCGAGGAGATCGCCCCGGATATCAACGGTCGACGATTCGTCCGTGACCGATTTGGCACGCGCGATCGATTCGGCCAGGACACTTCCCGTGACGCTCTCCGCCTGCACGAACGTGTTCCCGCTTACCAGGGACTCCAGGAACACCGAATGGCCCGAAATCCGGCTGCCCGCTCCCGTGGACACGCGCACCTTCGACTTCGCGTTGGCCGTGGCCTGGGGGGCACCGGCTTGGTCAAGAACCGATCCAGCGGCCACGCGAGCCTTCGCGCTGGCAATGCCTCGTTCCGTCGTGGGCGCGCTCCGCTGCGTCAGCACCAGCTGCTGCCGGCCCTCGATCGGCGCGGCAGGGGCCGCCAGGTCGAGCACCAGCGAGTGCCTGCCTTCCGTCACCTGGGTCAGTTCGACGCCTTCGGTCCCGAGCGTGCTGCGGTGCCCGATCACGACTCCCGTCGTGTCCTGCGAGGATAGATGCAGCGGCGCGGTCGGCAAGCCGTTTTCGTCCACATCCGAAGCCAGCTGGAACGTATTGGTCGTCAAGTTCGTGACGTAGTAGGTGCGTCCCGACTGCAGGCCCCCGATGCCTTGCTCCTCGACTTTACGCAGGAAATGCTGGAAGTTCGCGACGCGGCCTGTGGTATCCAGCGTGATGAGCTGGTTGTTCGCGTTCTTCAGCAGGACGTTGCCGGCATGCTGTGTATCCTCCGTCACCGTGTATCGCTCGCCCGGCTTCAGCCCGCCGATGGCCATGTCGCGCGTCGCCCCGATCCAGCCGGAGGCGGCATCGCCAACGCTCGCCTGTTTCGCCAGGTCGGCAATCAGGCGGTTATCCTCGGCGGATCCGATGGTGGCAATCCAGCCGCCTTTCGCGGCGGCGTCGGTCAGCGCCTGGGCATAGGTGAAGCTGCCCTTCATGATTGTGAAACGCGCGTACTCGACAAGGACATTGGCGGTCTTGTCCTTATTCAGGTCGTTCCAAGTCCCGTCACCCTGCATGACGAGCGACTGCTCACGATTCTTGAACAACGTCAGGCCATCGTCGTCATCCGGTTGCTTCCGATCCCAGTTGGCGTAGTAGTCGCCGCTGGAGCCCTTCGGGCCGCCGTTCCAGAAGTTCGCTCCGTTCTCCGAGCCCGGGTTGTTCGACTGGCTCTCCCAGACCCAGCGGTCTTCCTCGGCGAGGTCCGATCCGCCCAGCCATGCGTTGTAGCCGTTGGCCACTGCGTGCGCGGCGTCGTTCTCTTCCTGGCTGGTGATGGTCGCCAGCCATCCCAAGCGATCGTTCGCCAGGCTCTTCGCCTGGTCGTAGGTGTAGCTTCCCTCAATCAACTCGAAGGCGGGACGGGCGATCACATAGAACGACAACTGGGTGCTGGGAGAAATCGACTGCCAGGTGCCATCCTTGGCCGACAGCGCGGCGTGCGTCTTCGTACTGTCCGTGGCCATCGGCTCGTTCACGCCCCAGTTCAGGTACGAATCCACCGACGCGGGCTCGGTGCCGGTCATGAACCGGGTACCGTTCAGGGAGGTTGCGTCGTCGGCGGGATCGGGCCCCTGCACCCAGTACCAATCCTGGTCGCCGCCAGCCGTCGAGTAGATGACCTTGTCGCCAGTGCGCAAGCAATGCCCTGCCGACTCGGCGCATCCCACCGCATCGGTCCCGAACTGGATCCCGGCCACTCCTCCGTTGTTGACGTTGGCCACCACGAATCCGAAGGGATCGGCCGCGCGATAGGTCACGGCCTGCCCCGCGCGGAATCCGTGGCCGGCGATCGTGATCGTGGATGGCTGGTCGACGCTTGCGCCGGTTACCATGCTGCCCTCGAACGGCAACGCGGGCGCGGGAATGTGGTCCGGATCCACCAGCTTGACTTCGCGGTCGCCCACGCGATTCACCAGATACTGCTTTCCGTCGACCAGTCCGCCCAACACGCCGTCCGGGGCCGCATGGTAGATGACCCGATCGGCTTGGCCGGCGTCGGCGAGCGTTCCCTGGAGAAGCGGCGGCTTCTGGAACACCAGCGTATCGTTCTCCAGCGAAACCGACGACGCCGATCCATCCAAGGATTCTCCCAACTGCACCGTGGCGTCGTCCTCCACGACGACGTGATAACTGCCCCCGGGGGTCAGCGTGCGATTCGCGCCCGCCAGAGGAATCGCCGGCGTGACCGCGAAACTATCGTTGATGGGAAAGTTGTCGTAACGAACGATATCGCCGGTCGACAGGCCATGTCCCGGAATGTGAAACGCATTGGTCGCATCGTTCACGTCCGTCGCGGCATCGAACTCGGCATTGGACAAGTTCCCATCCGCTCCGCCGCTGGCTCGCACCTGAATATCCCCGTCACTCAGAAGCGTTGCGCCAGCTCCCACATTGGCCTCGACTTGAGCGGCGACGGTCGATGTCACCTTGGGCTTGAGAACCGTCAACACGAACGCTCCCCCATCCAGCGTCGCGTCGGCGACGGCGTCGACGGTGGAGTCGGCGGTCACGACAAGGCTCTGCGCAGACGGGTCCGTGGTCCTCACGGCCACAGGACGGACCGCAGGCAGGAGGCCCTCGTCAACTGCTTGTTCATCGCCAACGTACGCCACCACCCGCGGCGTCGCGTACACATCCAGAGGCAGCACGCCCACGGCAAGCCCCAAGGCCGCGGCCGTCTTTCGCGAAGTGACCGCCGCGGCACCGCTGGCACTGGCCGTGATCTCCGCGCGCGCCGACTCCGTCCTCGTCCAGCCATGGACGCCGGCCAGGGTTTCGATCTCGTAGTCGGCGGTGACGTTTCCCAGGTCGAACGCGGCGGTGACGGACAAAGCCCCCGATTTCAAGGTGACCAGGGCCTTCTCGTCCGGCACCTTATCCGGCGCTTCGCTGACCTCTGCCGACTGCGCGTCGACGACCAGCCGACCGTTTCGGGCGAGCACCACCAAATCCTCTTCTGACGCGTTGCCCTCGATCTCGGCCTCCACGCTGCCTGCCAACCTGGCTTCCAGCAGGGCATCGGTGACCGACAGCGCAAGTACACCGCTCACCGACCAGACCACCGCATGCGTCGCCGCGTAGGCCGTGGAAGTCGCCTGCAACACCACGTCGCGATCCGCGTCGACATCGGCGTCGAGCACTCGCCCGTCGTGCCTCCTTGGCTCGCCCTTGACGATTCGCGCGGCCACCGCGTTCCGGACCCCCTGCTCCACGATCGGAACCACGACCGCCGCGGCGAAGATCGACGCGGCGATATCATAACCACGCGTCTTCACCTCCACGATCGTTTCATCCGTGGCCCGAACCAACAGATCCCGCTTCGCCACGACGCAGCCAGTATCGACGATCGCCTGAATCGTCGAATCGGAGTGGCTCTCCGTCTTGTTGTAGTCCACGGTGGCCGCGAACGCGATCGGGAATCCATCTTCTTTGGAGATGCCCAACGCGAACGCGAATCGCACGCCGACGATAGTCGAGAACAGGTTTGCCAGCCCCTGCTTGTCGGCCCGCTGCTCGGGCCGATGCTGGGTCGCCTTTACCAATACATCTTCTTGGTTCGCGGTGACCATCGCATGGTCGCGAATCGACGCCTCGACCGTATCGGTCACCTGGTTCAGGACGTACACATCCCCATAGATGGCCGCCACAGCCACTCCACCGACGGCCACGGCGACGCTGATGTCCACATCCAGCACCGAGGCGTGCAGTTCGGGCGTGAAATCGGCCTGCACGGTGACGGACCCCGCGGACACATCGACGCCGGAGATCACGGCCTTGGTCGTGGACTCATGCGTCGTGTTGTTTTCATCCGTGTACCGTTCCAGCTGGTTCTTGATCGTCGTAATCGTGGCCCCGACGTCGACCTTCGACTTGAGGCCTCCAGCGACGCCGATCGAGAAGGTATCCAGCTGTGAATCCACTCGCTGCTTCTTGGTCGCCAGCACGTCCAGCCGCCTGGTGGCCTCGATGGAACCTCGCGAACCGTCCGACGAGGACGTCACGGTCGCTTCCACACGCGTCGCGACATGGTTGTGCAGGAACTGCGTGACGCTCCCAAGGCTCACGGACATGGCCGCGCCCTCCTTGGGAACGACAACGTTGACGCGCATGCCGACGCCCAGCGAGTTGACCGCGGCTGACTCGCTGGCCGTCACCGCGACATCGCCGCCGCTGACGAGCGCCGACTGGGACACCGTCGCCAGGGCGGAATCGAGAACGACGTTGGTGGCGAAGATGCCGATGTAGTTCACGGTGAGGCTTCCACTGCTCTTGGTGTTCACCTCCAGCGAACCACCCCAGGCAGTCGCGTCGATGTCCGAGAGGACGTCGGCCTGCACCGCGACATTGCCGTTCGTGTTAACCTGCGATCGATCGATGGTGGCCAGGGCGGAAGTATCTAGTTCGTTGAGGAGGTAGATGACGCCGACGGAGAAAGCGGCGTAGGAGGCAATCACGGTCAACTGCACTTCGATATTCATCGTGTCGATGGTCGCGTCGTTCGTCGCCGCGACGTGCACGGAGTCGCTCGACTTGACCACGGTGTCGACCATCCTCGCCTTAATGTCGCCCTGGACCGAAGCCCAGGAGAGCGCGGCGGCGAGGTTGGTTGCGACGTTGGCCTTGGCGGAAAGGACGCCCAACTGGGTTGACCAGGTATGGATCGCGGCCAACGTCTTGGCATCCACGACGATGGCCCCCGCCCCGGCTTCGATCGTCACGTTGTCGATGAGCGCCTCCAGGACGCTCTCTGCCTCGATCCTGTTCGTGCTCCAAGCGGCTCCGATCGAAGCGTTAAATATTTCGCTCGCCAGAGTACGCTTGTGGTAGGACACATCGACGACGCCGCCATAGGCCTCCAGGTACGACGCGTCCGTGGCGCGGACCGTGATGTCCCCCTGGACGTTGAGGGTGCCGCGCATAACACCAGAGTTGTTCGTGCCAATGCGGGCACGAACGTCTCGATGGATGTGATTTTCGGAACCAGCGCCTGAAGTGTCGATCTGCACCAGTGTCTTGTCGTTCGTGAATGACAGCGCACCCGCGACCGACCAGGCGACGATCCGAGTGGCGGTGTTCGCCGTAACCTCCAACTGGGACGCTTTGATCAATGCCCCC
>CAZUJM010000028.1:0-2629 GCA_964620405.1 uncultured Pirellulaceae bacterium
CAAGCATGCACATTCATGGACGTGCGGGAAGGCCAAAGAAGCAGGCCAGAAACGCGAAAACCCCGGGAGCGTTCCCGGGGTTCTTGAGCGGAGAGGACAGGATTCGAACCTGCGGATCCCTTGCGGGATCACCGATTTAGCAAACCGGCGCTTTCGACCACTCAGCCACCTCTCCCAACCTGCGCCTCGAACCACCATCCGAGCGGATGTGGCATGGCGCGTTCCTTACCAGCCGAACTGCCCGGCGTACGCTCACCGACCTGCATCCGCAGGCCGATCATTACCGCTTGCGGGGCCCATCCGGGCCCTTGTCGACTGGTCCCATATTCTGGACCATTTCTTGGGAACCTGCAAGCCACCCGACCGGGAACCTGATGATGCTTGAGCCGCTCCGACGCCGCGTCTTCCGATCGACTGGAATACCTTTCCGGCTCGGTACACTCGCCCGGCACCGACCGGTCTCCGCAGTACCGGCCAGCCGTGCTCGGGGGTGTTTGTCGAGCGACCGACTGTGGCGGAGTGTGGGAGCGGGCGTCGGCCTCCTGGCGGCCCTGCTGCCGCTGCCAGCCAGCCGATCGGCCGAGGTGCTGCTGCTGGCCAATCGCTCGGCCGCCGTCGCCGCCGCCGCCGAGGGCATTCGTGCCGACCAGGCGTCGGACCACGTTCGATTGCTGGCGGATGACACGCTGGAGGGTCGCGAAGCCGGCAGCCGGGGCGGTTATGCAGCCGGCAACTACCTGGCTCGTTTCGTCCAGGCCGCCCTCCAACCGGCCGGCGACTCCGGTCAGTTCTTCCAGATGTTCGCCCCCAACTATCGCAACCTGCTCGGCGTGCTCCCCGGTTCCGATCCCGAACTGCGCGACGAATACATCCTCCTCGGCGCGCACTACGACCATGTGGGCTACGGGTCGGCCAAGACCAGTCGAGGCCCCATCGGGTCGATCCACAACGGCGCGGATGACAACGCCAGCGGTACCGCCGCCGTGCTGGAGATCCTGCAGGCGTTCACCGAAACGCGCCTGCCCACCCGGCGATCGATCCTCTTCGCCCTCTGGGATGGAGAGGAAAAAGGACTGCTCGGTTCGCAGCACTTCACGCAGAACCCCACCATCCCGCTCGCGCAGATCCGATTGGCCCTCAATGTCGACATGATCGGCCGGCTGCGCAACCAGCAACTGGAGGTCTACGGCACACGCACCATGGCCGGCCTGCGTTCGCTGGTCACCCAAGCCAACCAGCAGAGCGACCTGCGCGTGCTGTTTCCCTGGCGTATCGAAGCGAACAGCGACCATCAGTCGTTCTTCGCACGGCAGATCCCCATCCTCACCTTTCATACGGGGCTGCACGAGGAATACCACCGGCCCAGCGACGACGTGGAGCTGGTGAACGCCGAGGGCATCGCCAGCACCGCGAAGCTGATCTTCCGGACGGTCGATGCGCTCGCGAACGCCGACCAGCTGCCCACCTTTCGGCTCGCCTCCACCCATGAAACCGACGCGACTCGCCGCGCCATGGAAGCTCCCAGCCCCCCGCAGCCGCCGCGACTGGGCATCCGCTGGGAAGCGTCTCCCGGCGCCGAGGGCGTCGTCCTGCAGATCTCCCAAGTGGTCGCCGGATCGGACGCCGACCGCGCGGGCCTTCGCCCCGGCGACCGCATCACGCACGTCGATGGCATCCCGCTGCGCGACGCGACTCCGCTCCAGCAGCGCGCCGTCACCGCCACCGAACTGCAACTCACGCTCGACACGCCTCGCGAAGTCACCATCCGCTTCAGCACTCCGCCCACGAAGATTGGCGTCAGTTGGCGCGAGGATCCGGCGGAGCCCGGTACGCTGACGGTCGTCCGCGTCGTGCCGCATTCACCGGCCGACCTCGCTGGCCTCGCCGTCGGCGATCGCATTGTCCAGTTCGATGGCCGGCCGTTCGCGAACGGGCAGGAGTTCGCGGCTCTTGCGCGAGAATGCCAGTTGCCCGCGCCACTGGTCGTGGAACGCCTCGGGCAGCTGATGGAACGACGGCTGCCGCGATTCGGTGATTTAACCACGGAGGACACAGAGAGCACGGAGAGGAAGGTAACCACGAAGGACACAGAGAGCACGGAGAGGAAGGTAACCACGGAGAGCACGGTGGAAGGGCCTTAGTGACGGGCGTGCTAATCGGGCAGCGTATCCGGAGGATGCAGCACGACGGCTTTCAGGGCGAGGGCACAACGAGTTTGGCGAAACCGGCCGTTTCGCGAGTTTGCTGGACGCCGTCTTCTTCCCACACGAAACGCACTTCGAGCCCCGGCAGTTCGGCCGCGCGGCGCAGGCCCGCCTCCGGGCCCATGACGGACAGCGCGGTAGCCCAGGCATCGGCGGTGATGCCGTCGGGAGCCACTACGGTCACGCTGCTGCGCAGGCGCAGGCCGATGCCGGTGCGCGGGTCGACCAGGTGCGAGTAGCGGACGCCGTCGTATTCAAAATACTGGTGGAGATCGCCCGAGGTGGCGACGGCGCGATCGGCCAGCCGCAGCCGGCCCGCCTCGGACTCCGCGGCATGCAGGCCTGCCACGGCGATCACCCAGCCGGGCTCACCGTCCGCGGCGGGCGGGGCAGCTCCAACACGCAAGTCGCCGCCACCCTCGACA
>CAZUJM010000028.1:2639-14495 GCA_964620405.1 uncultured Pirellulaceae bacterium
GTTCCTCATAGGCTTGATCCAGCGCATCGCCCTTGGCGATGCCGCCCAAGTCCAACTGCATGCCGGCTCGTTCCAGGGACGCGCCCTGCATCTCGCGATGCAGATGCACGCGCTGGTATCCGACCAAGTCACGCGCCTGCTGCAGCCGTGCCGCGTCCGGCCAGGCCTGCGTGCGCCGGGCCTGCCGCCATAAACGTGTCAGTGGCCCGACGGTGATGTCGAACGCTCCCTCGGACGCGCGGCTTACTTCCTCGGAACGGTGGAGCACGCGGTAGAGATCGTCGGAGACCGGCGAGGGCTGCGTGTGCGGCGCGCCCGCAGCCAACTGGTTCAGCTCGCTGTCGCGCTGGTAGTTGCTGAGCCGCTGGTCGAGTTCGGCGATGCGTCGAAAGGCGGCGTCGACCGCTTCGACCATTGCCGGATCCGCCTCACCGTCTTTGCCCGCATCGGTCGGGGCCACCAGGATCGTAAACTCGGTGCCCATGTGGGGCTGCCGACGTTCGTACCTCGGTTGCTTCTCGCCGGCCACTCCGTATTCCGAGCCCCATCCGCCGCCGATCAGGACCAGTATCCCGGCCACAATCGTCCGCAGCAGCGACCGCCAGGCGTCTCGCGTCCCCGGTCGCACATCGGACGGCGAACGTCTGGACCTCTTCCGTCCCATGAAGCCATTCATCCCGGTCACGCTCACCCCCTGACGACCATAGTCCATCACCGGCGTTCCCGCCGCCACACCGATCCAGCCCGCCCTACTATAAGACCTTGCCACAATTGTCTCCATCCTTGACCGCCAGTGGCCGAGAACAGGAGGACGGTCGCGCTACGGACCGAGGTTGCTCTGGGTTGAGCGTCCTTTTTCGCGGTGAGAGCCTGACGAATTCTCGCAAATTAGGTCGCCCAGGGGGGTAGCCCGCGAATTGAGTCGGCCCCTCGGGCAGGGTATGATGACGGACCCGCCTGCCCCGCTGGATGGATCATCTCCTCGCGTGGCACCACCGCGGATTCGATTCCTACCCGGCTATCCCACCACTTGCCCTCGTCCATGGAGACTCCGATGAACGGACCGGCTGATTCCAAGAACTCCAAGCAGGCCTCGCGACGCAGATTCATTAAGACCTCATCCCTGCTGATGGCCGGCGGTGCCGTGGCTGGCCAGTTGTCGCTGGCCCGGTCGGCCCACGCTTTCGGCAGCGACGAGATCCGGATCGGCCTGATCGGCTGCGGCGGTCGTGGCACAGGGGCGGCCAGCCAGGCGATGAACACCGAGGGCAAGACCCGACTGGTGGCGATGGGCGATGCCTTCCAGGATCGGCTGCAGCAAGGACTGCGGGGCCTGAAGGGTGAGCACAACGACAAGGTGGACGTGCCCCAGGATCGCCAGTTCGTCGGCCTCGACGCCTACCAGAAGGTTCTGGAGACCGACATCGACCTCGTGATCCTCGCCACGCCTCCCGGCTTCCGTCCCCTGCATTTCGAAGCGGCCGTGAACGCCGGCAAGCATGTGTTCATGGAGAAGCCGGTCGCCGTCGACGCTCCCGGCGTTCGTCGCGTGCTGGAAGTCGCCCGGAAGGCGAAGGAGAAGAACCTGGCGGTGGCCGTTGGCCTGCAGCGTCGTCATGAGAAGCGTTACATCGAGACGATCAAGCGTCTGCAGGATGGTGCGATCGGCGACATCACGGTCACGCGCGCCTACTGGAACGGCGATGGCGTTTGGGTCCGCCCCCGCATGCCGAATGACACGGAAATGTCCTACCAGATGCGGAACTGGTACTACTTCAACTGGCTCTGCGGCGACCATATCGTCGAGCAGCACATCCACAACCTGGACGTCATCAACTGGCTCAAGAACGGCTATCCCGTGTCGGCGCAGGGCCAGGGCGGTCGCCAGGTGCGCACCGGCAAGGACTACGGCGAGATCTACGATCACCATATCGTCGAATTCGATTACGGCGACAACTCGATCTGCTTCAGCCAGTGCCGTCACATTCCGAATACGTGGAGCAGCGTCTCGGAGCACGCGCACGGGACGACCGGCTTCTCCAACATCGGCAATGCCACGATCCACGACCTGAAGGGCAAGCTGCTGTGGGAATACGGCAGCGGCGGCGGGAACGGCCACCAAGAAGAACACCACGATCTGTTCGCCGACCTGCGGAAGGGCGTCATCCCGAACGAAGGCGAGTATGGTGCCCTCAGCTCGATGACCTCCATCTTCGGTCGCATGGCCACCTACTCGGGCAAGAAGATCAGTTGGCAGGAATGCCTGAACTCCGACCTCGTGATCGCTCCCGTCGACCAGATCAAGTCGATGGAAGACATCCCGCCGGTTGTGCCCGACGCCAATGGCGTGTACGCGATCCCGATGCCGGGCAGCAACACGCGTTACTTCTAAGCGACGCCACCGGCGATCGTTTCAGCGCACATGAGGCCGGTCCGCTACGAACAGCGGACCGGCTTTTTTTTCTTCCAGCCAGAGCCTCAGGCGACGCACTGGATCGGTGCCTGAAGCCGACACGGCGCCGATGGGCTGGTAGCGGGAGGCGTCGAGCGATTCGCGGAGCCACTCGCGGCGTTGGATCCACCGCGCCGCGTATTCGGCCTGCTCGCTTGGCGACCACGGGCGACTGCGGAGCACCGTCTGGCCACTTGTGCGTTCGCGGGTCATCTCCACGATCCGCCCGCCCTCGGCCTTCAGCAGACGGCCGCTCCAGTAGCCCCGTCGCCAGGAACCCTCGGCATCAAAATGGTAGACCTCGTCCTGGGTCACAAAGACACTCAACGCGCCGTTGGCCCGGAAACCAAAGACGAGTGGTTCCGCGGCTTCTTCCAGCAGCAGCTCCGCGCGTTCCACCAGCGCAGTCGCTTCGCGCAGGATATCTTCCCGTTCGGACTCCTCACGCGCCACGCAAAGGCCCCTTGCTCGATCAAGACCAGGGCGACGACCGTCCCGGCAGGGAATCTTGGCCGCCGCGAAGTCGCATTATGCGGTAGTCCCACGCACGTGCCAACCACGCGAGGCGGCGAGGCAGGATCAAGACGCCGAGTGGCGACTGCGGTAGCGGGCACTCACGCGTTGCAACAAGAGGCGATCCTCGTGCGACAGGGATGCGATGCCGGCCTGGTGCAGCCTTTCCAGGATCTCGTCCATGCGGCTCTCTTCGGCCGCCTCCAGTTCTCGCTGCCGCAAGACCCGCTCCTCCCGCCGACGCTCCCACCATCGCACCAGCAGGCTCGGCGATGCCTGCGTCGACACCAGCTTCGGTGTCGTTCGCTCCAGGCTCGTGTAGCCCTCGGAGAAATCGTAGCCAAGCACCGCGTCGTCGCCGGAGGCCTCGTGCTGATGGGCCTGGTCTTCGCGGCGTGCGCTGAAGTAGACGAAGATGGCAAGAATCAGCAGCGGGAACCAGGGTGCGACCAGATGCGGCGGGTGCGAGTCACGCACGGCCCAGGCGACCATCGTCAGCACGATGGCCACGAAGTACGCGAAACGCGTCACCAGCCAAGCCGCTCGCTGGCCATCCGGCACGATCTGCGTGATCATCAGCGAGGAACGCAGCATGCGAATGCCGTCAAAGGGATAGGCCGGAATCAGGTTGACGATCAACAGCATCCAGTTGACCCAGAAGGCCAGCTTGAGCAGCACCTCCATCGACGAACCGACCGTGATGCCTGCGGGGGCGAGCGGATTCATCAGGCCCGGCAGGCTGAAGTCGCTCACCATCAGGAGGGCCACGGCCGACAGCAGCGTCGCGCCCAGGTTCATCAGGGGACCCGACATCGCCAACACCAGGTCGGCCTGCGGATCGAGTCCGTTTGGCAGCGGAGCCAACCCGCCGATCGGACTGAGAATGACTTCTTCCAAACGCACGCCCAAGCGTCGAGCGGCGAGAATGTGTCCCAACTCGTGCAGGGCAACGGCCAGCAGCAGCATTCCCAGGCAGGCCATTCCGACCCAGGACGGGGCACCGCCTAATTGCGGGCTGCGCGAATCGATCCAGCTGAGGTAGAGCGTAAAGGCGGCAAAGATCAGCGAGAACATGTGCAGGCGCACTTGCACTCCCTGGTACCGCCCCAGTCCAACGCTCCACACCGCCTGGTCGCGCATCGCCTCTACCCGCCTTACTCGTGGATCACCCGATCAACCGCGCCGGCCCCTTCGATGGATTGCGAACTGGGGCGACCCAACGAGAACCGCCACCGGCGCGATTCCCCGGAGTTCTCCACCACTCGAAACGAACCTGCGTCGCGGCAGATTCAGCACGTAAGGGCCATTCTAACTACGGCATAATCGGAATCAATCGTGCAACCGATACACGCCCTACTTGCATTGCCAACCGACCTCCGCACCTCGATTTTGTCACGGCGGTCGTACATTCGCGACGCACTTCTTTCGCAAGTGCTGAATTTTTTTGGGGGGAGGCAGTTTCCCGCAATCCGCTGACGACGGTCATTCGTAACGTTCCGGGGCGAGCCCCCCGGAACCTCCAGCCCGCACGAGCGCTCGCTGCCGCCGGGCCGCCGTGCCCCTGCTGCTGAACCGCTGCCGCTGGGCTGCGCGACTCGGCGACGCGAAACGCACCAACCCCTCGTGCATCCACGGTCGCGCGTCTTACAATCACGGCGCGTGACGGAAGCTAGACGCCAAGCCCCCGCAGCGACTCTCCCGGTTGGCCGATGAAGCGTACCCGCACCCGCATGCAACCTTTCGCACGCAGCCGTCTGAAGCCAGCGTCACGCGTGATTCCGGCACTCCCCTGTTTCATCCCCTGTACGGAGATTCCCCCGCCGATGTTCAATCGCCCCCAGGAAGAACACCTGCTGTCCGCGCGGCGTTTTGAAGTGCGTCGCGTCACCCGCTCGCTTCCCGACGGTAACGTGCAGTCGCGTGAAGTGGTCCGGCATCCCGGCTCGGTGGTCATCGTCCCCTGCGTGGATGCCGACCATGTCTGCTTGATCCGCAACTTCCGCCTGTCGGTAAACGAAACCCTCATCGAACTGCCCGCCGGGACGCTCGAAGCCACCGAACCCCCGCAGGAGTGCGCGTATCGGGAACTGATCGAGGAGACCGGCTACCGCGCCGCCTCGATGCGGCAGTTGACCGACTTCTTCGCCGCTCCCGGCATCCTCGACGAAAAGATGCATCTGTTCTTGGCGGAGCAGCTGTCGGGCGGGGATCCGGAGCGGGAACCGGAGGAGGAGATCGAGAATCTTGTCGTGACTTGGCGTGAGGCCTTTGCCATGGTGCGGCGGGGCGAGATCCACGACGCGAAGACGATCGTGGGCCTGTTCGTCGGCTGGCACTCGCTCCAAGAGTCCTGGCCCGGCTGAGCGGGGCGAATCCGTTCCCCCCCTGCTCTTACACGCCCTGCAAGCTCGGATTGCGGTACAGGATGCGAGCCAGTAGTTCGGGGGAACCCCGCTCGGCAACCGGCCGTTCACGGTGCCAATCCCCATGCGTGGGCACCCAGGCCTCCTCGTAAGGCCAGGGATCGAAGGGGGAAAAACCAAGTGCCTGCGTAAGCTTCGAGGAGTCCATCGAGACATCCCCGGCGCGCGGCGGCACCGGACCTGCTGCGACGCGCAGGCACCCCATGAGGTGATCGGGGTTGTAGCCACCCACGCGATTGACGACCTGTGCGATCTCGTAGAGGCTCAATCGCCGTGGTCCTCCTGCGTGGAATACGCCCCGCAGGTCGCTCGCGAGCACCGCCTGGCAGACACGGCTGAGGCAGTCCGTGTAGGTCGGCGTGCGTACCTCGTCATAGTACAGCGTCGCCGGCAGTTGTTTCTTGAATCGCGACTGGATCCAGTCGATCGCTCCGGCATGCCCGTTGAAACTGATCCCCATCGGCAGGGAGATCCGCAGCTGGCAGGCCGCCGGATAGGCGAGCGTGATCAGGTTTTCGGCCACCGACATCGTCTTGCCGTAGATGGTCACCGGATCCGTCGGCGTCGGTTCCGGCAGGTTCCCGGCTCCATTGCCCGAGAACACCAGGTCGATGGAGAGGTGAACGAGACGCACAGAACTTCCCTGGATCACCTCCAGCAGGTTGCGGATCCCTTCGACGTTCACTCGCCAAGCCATGGCCGGGTCGAGTTCGCAGGACTTCAGGGCGCAGCTGCCCGCGCAATCGAGAATGGACGCGAACGCATGGCGATCGAAGAGCGACCGCAGGGCCTGCGTGTCCTCCACATCGCAGGCTTCGATGCCGGGACCGACCAGCCGGTAGTTCTTCACCGGGCGAATCCCGATCACCTGCCCGGGTTCCGGATAGAGCCGCCGGAAGTAATCCATGGCATTGTAGCCCGCCACGCCCGCCACGCCCGTGATGAGCAGCGGAAGACGGACATCGGGCAGTCGAGCAACTCGGCAGATCATGCGGCGTGCAAACACTCGGAAGCCAGGGCCCGAGGACGCCGGCCCAATCGCGTCGGCCGCCCCGCAGCCCCCCAGGGGACTCGACACGCCGCCGAGGAACTCCACAACATAGGGAGCCCCCCAGTCCTTGACTAGCCCCGTGGTTTCCCGCTCCTCATAATACGGCCACGCGGTCACACAGGGCTTGCTGGCGGACTCAGGGCCAGAACTCCCCCCAGACGGCGGCCCGTCCGCACGGGCGACCATTTCGCGAATGCTAACCCCGAATGAAGCCCCCATGATTGCCACCGATTGCGGCCCGCATGTTTCGCCCAAGTTCGCTCGTCGAACTCTCGCCAGGCTCGGCGCGATCGCCATGCTCATGCTGCTGCTCACGCGCGTAGGCCACGTCCAGGAATCCCGGAATACGCAACCTGGCGACACACGTTCCGGGAACACCGATCCTGACGACGCGCGGACATGCGGCAGTCCTGCGGCATCCGAAGCGTCGGAAGCGGCCGGTTTCGCGCCGCGGATCGACCTGCCTGTCGTGGATCCCGCCACGGTCGGCTTCGATGGCGATCGACTGGAGCGGCTGGTGCCGATGATCGAAGCCGCCGTGGAGCGACGGCAGATGCCCGGCTGCGTCGTGGCCATCGGTCGCCACGGACGACTCGCGTGGCTCCGCGCCTTCGGCCAGAAGCGGCTGCTGCCCGCTCCTGAGCCAATGACGGTCGACACGGTCTTCGACCTCGCGTCGCTCACCAAACCGATCGCCACGGGAACGAGTGTGATGATCCTCGTCGAGCGTGGCCAGCTGCGGCTCCGCGACAAGGTGTCGGAACACATCGAAGGTTTCGCGGAAGGCGGCAAGGAAGCGATCACGGTGGAGCAGTTGATGACGCACCAGAGCGGCTTGATCGCGGACAACGACTTGGCAGAGTATGCGCAGGGTCCGGCGGAGGCCTGGCAGCGCATCGTCCGCGCGCCGGCTGCCCATGAGCCAGGCACCAAGTTCGTGTACTCCGATGTCGGCTTCATCGTGCTCGGTGAACTCATCCGCAAGGCCAGCGGGCAGGACGTCCACGCGTTTTCACGGGCGCATGTGTTCCAGCCGCTTGGCATGTCCGAGACCGGTTTCCAGCCGTCCGAGCCGCTGCGACAACGGGCAGCTCCTACGGAACAGCGCGACGGCGTTTGGATCCAGGGTGAGGTGCATGATCCGCGAGCCTATCGCCTGGGCGGAATCGCCGGCCATGCGGGCCTCTTCTCCACGGCACGCGACCTGGCGATCTACGCGCAGACGATGCTGCAGCGTGGCCAGTACCAGGGGCGGCAGATCCTCAGCTTCCCGGCCGTCGCCCGGATGACGGCGGCCGTTCCGATCGCCAATGCGCTGCGCAGCCCCGGTTGGGATAAGCTCAGCGGATACTCCTCCAACCGAGCCGAACTGTTCACCGCCTCGGCCTTCGGGCATGGCGGATTCACGGGGACGGTGATCTGGATCGATCCGGAATTGGACATGTTCTTCATCTTCCTCAGCAACCGCGTGCATCCCGACGGCAAGGGGAATGTGAACCACTTGGCGGGCAAGCTGGCGACCATGGCCGTGGCCTCGCTCCGCGATCCGGATCTGATTCTCCCTCTTTCGTCCGAAGCCCCGAATCCGCTCCACGGCCCTGGACGTTCGCCCTAAACGCCTTGCTGCTCCAAGCGACGCCGACAGTTCAGGCACGACCGCAGCCGCGCTCGCATCCAACCTCCCCTTCGTCACCTGCGTGCGGCCCATTCACGATGCACGCGGCGAATCGATTCGCCCGCGACTCCACGCCGGTTCGACAAGCATAACCCATGCGGCTTTCCCTCCAAGATTTTCGCTTCAACACACGATGCACGCGTGATGCTTCAGAATTCTGAACGTGCAATGTCGTCGCGTGGCAGGACTCTCGCCGCCGTAGTGAATCAACGCGGGTGCGTGCGAGAAAGAACATCGCGTTTTGTCGGCGTTTTCTTCTACTTTTTTTGCGCGACGATGGAGCGATGGAGTGCGTGTTCGCGAGCGGACAAGTTGTCGGTTCAGTGAATGAGACGAGAGTGATCGGCAACCTGTTCTGCTCATCACGCTTCATGGTGCGATCAACGCGGAGCGATTTCGTAATACCTTGTGTCATTTGGTCCTTGGGACTCTTGACGCGACGGGAACTTTCGCGAAACTTCCATCTGGATCGAAGGCGCGCGCATCGCGAGAACGGGAACCGCGTGTTCCGTGCGTCTGTTCGTCGTCGCTGGCTCATGAACGGTCAGATACACCGCAACGAACGCCTTGCCATTCCGGCGTGTTGACTCTCCTGGGAGCCACCGCCTCCGGGGTGCCCACCGCTGGCCCCGCTGCTGGCCCGACGGCGTCAGCAACGGTGGCGTCGCAAGCCGCTCTTCAAGGCGTGTCAACTTCCGTTTTCGTTGGATGATTGGCACTCGCGGAATCTGCTTTTGCACCTCGAAATGACTCCCAGGATGCGGTAACCTATCGACCATGGTCACCTTCGATCCCCCCTCGCCGCGGATGTCCCACGACGCCTTCGCACAGAAGCTGATGCAAAAGCTGCGCGACGCGGGAGACCAGCGGCAGGCGCGGTACGACAAGGTGGAGTTCCGACTGCTGTTCTACCGCGAGGGGCGTTCCATCGGGTACGCCAACCTGCGGAATCTCTACCAGGAATACTGTTCGCGTTCGCTGGTGGACCGGAGCCACTTCTTCCAGCATGCCACGCGTTCGCTGCTGGCTTCGCACAAGACGCTGCCGGTGGACTTTCCGGACGCGAAGAGCGACGTGCTGCTCTCGGTTCGCAACCGGTCGTACTTCAGCTTGATCGAACTGCAGAACCAGTTGAACGGCAAGGGCGAGCTTTCCTGGCCGTACCTGCCCTTGGCGGAGCACCTGGGCGTGGGGCTCGTCTACGACCTGCCCGAGGCCATGCTGATGCTGCAGCAGAGCCATCTCGATGACTGGGGCGTGTCGTTCTACGAGGCGTACGAGGCGGCGTATTTGAATCTGTCGGAGTCGGAGGCGGCGTTCGCGACCTTGGAGGAGCGGACCTACATGTCGACGACCGGCGACAACTACGATGCCAGCCGGCTGCTCGTGCCCGAACTGATCGAAGCCCTCAAGGTAGACGGCCACCCGGTCGTCATGATTCCGAATCGAGATCGACTCTTCGTCACTGGCAGTGAGGACACGGAAGGTCTCGCCACCATGGTGCTGCTCGCGGAGCATGCGTTGTCGCAACCGCGTCCGATGAGCGGAATGGCGTTGTGGTGGAACGGCGAGGAGTGGTCAACGTGGCTGCCGGACCCCGGCCATCCCACGTACACGAACTTCCGGTCCGCCGCGCTCACCACCACCGGCATGGACTACCGCGACCAGCTCCCGCTGCTGCAGCGGTTGGCCGAGGAACGCGAGCCGCACGTGCAGGTGGTCGAATTCAAACTCCACTATGGCGCGGCGGAGCAGCCATCCTTCAGCTACTGCGTCTGGCGGGAAGGCCAGACCTGCTGGCTCCCCAAGACCGATCGCGTCTGCCTGCTGCGGCATGACCAGGATTCGGACCATCCGTTGGTCGAAGGCGTCAATGTGACCTGGGAGGCGTTGGAAGCCGCCAACGGAACGCTGGAACCGGTCGCCGACTTCTACCCGCCCGTCTACCACGCCAAGACCTGTCCCAACCCGCGCTCGCTGCGCTGATCGGATAGCACGGCAGCGCGGCACACCATGCGACCGGGAACGGTCGCGCTCCGGTTAGCCTCAGGCCGCGCCCGAGACGCTCCACAGGTACGCGTAGATCGCGATCACGGCGATGACGACGAACAAGCCCGCCGGCACGGCCATTCGCCAGGGGCTCATGTCCACCTGCGCGGAATCCTCGTGCGTGTACGCTGCCGGCCGCGGAGCCAGGTAGCGGAAGGCCGCGACGATCGCCATCATCACGACGAAGTCCAGTCCGGCTACGTGCAGCCAGTGCAGTTTGGTCGTTCCGCCCGCCCACGGGATCTGGTTGTCCCACGCGAACGTCACGACGGCATACAGCACCACGCCGACCAAGGCCGCGATGGCCACGCCCACCGTGGGGGTGCGGCGTGAGAGCAGTCCGACAAAGACGATCACCATCAGCGGGATGTCAAACGTCGCCGCCAGTTTCTTCATCGCGTCAAAGACCGGCCCGCCACTGGCGATCGCCGGCGTCATGGCAATCACCACCACTGCCAGTATCGTGCCGAATATCTTCCCCACGCGGATCATCTGCTGGTCGGTCGCCTGCGGAGCGAGATACCCCTTGTAGAGGTCGACGCTGAACAGCGTCGAGGCGCTGTTCAGCGCGCTGTTGAAGGTGCTGAGGATGGCGCCGAAGATGGCGGCCGCGAAGAATCCCACCAGCGGCATCGGCAGCAGGTTGCCGACCATGGTGGAGTAGGCCAGGTTGCCATCGGCGTCGACCTGGTCGCGGAACAGGTGATAGGCCATCACGCCCGGCAGCACCAGGTAGAACGGCCCCAGCAGTTTCAGGAACGCCGCAAACAGCACGCCCTTCTGCCCCTGCTCCAGGCTGCGAGCGCCGAACGCGCGCTGCACGATGAACTGGTTCGTGCACCAGTAGTACAGGTGCAGCAACGCCACGCCGCTGAACAGCGTGCTCACCGGCAGTTCACTGGCAGAGTCACCGAACGGGTTGAGCAGCTCGGCATGGTTCGACTGAATGCGCTGCCAGCCAGCCAGCAGACTGCCCTCGCCCAGTCTGCTCAGTCCCAGGAAGGGGATGATCATGCCTGCCACCAACAGGCCGACGCCATTGAGCGTATCCGACACGGCCACCGCGCTGAGGCCGCCGAAGATCGCATAGATGCTGCCTACGACGCCGATGCCCAGCACCATGATCCACAAACCGGCCTCTGGACCGATCGAAAGCACCTCCTGCAGGTTGAACACATCCCGCATGAACAGCGCGCCGGAGTAGAGCACGAAGGGCAGGACACTGACGGAGATGGAGGTCAAGATGAGTAGTGACACGAGCGTCCGCAGCAGCCGGCCATAGCGACCTTCGAGGTATTCCGGAATGGTCGTGATCGCGCCGCGCAGGTAACGCGGCAGGCAGAACAGCGCCATGACCACCATCGCGATGGCCGCACCCATCTCCCAGGCGATGATCTCCATCCCGTTCTTGAACGCCCCACCGTTCAGCCCCACCAGTTGCTCCGTCGAAATGTTCGTCATCAGCAGCGAACCAGCGATGACGATCGAGGTGAGCCGACGGCCGGCGAGAAAATAACCGGATGCGGTATCCAGCGTGTCGTGCCGCGTGATCCACCAGGAGAGCACGGCGACCAGCCCCGTGAAGAACAGGAAGGAGACGATCGTCATCATGGGCGGGAAACCTGTGCGAAAGAAGGGGCCTGGGTACGCGGCGCAGTAGGGCGGCGCAGTGGGGCGGCGCAGTGGGGCGGCG
>CAZUJM010000028.1:14595-26151 GCA_964620405.1 uncultured Pirellulaceae bacterium
GCCTGGGTACGCGGCGCAGTAGGGCGGCGCAGTGGGGCGGCGCAGTGGGGCGGCGAGTCGCAAGGCTGCGTCATTCGCCGCGCTTCCCTGCCGCCGATCCCCGCTCCGCCGTGGTCAAGCGACTGATTTTATGCGATAGTCAGGCCTCCTCATACACCAGCACCGGGGAGCCGGTCTGATTCGCCAGGAGTATCCACGCGCCGGATCTGCAGTCCGGCGCTGCGGGTTCTTGGTCTACCAACCGGCTGCCCGCCACCTCGGACCGTTTTCAGGGAGTGATGCCCGATGGCTCGCAAGATCCTCTGCCTCGTCGGCGACTATGTCGAAGACTACGAAGTCATGGTGCCGTTCCAGATGCTGCGCATGGTGGGCCATGAGGTCGACGCCGTCTGCCCTGGCAAGAAGGCCGGCGACAGCGTGGCTACCGCCATCCACGACTTTGAAGGGGAGCAGACGTACAGCGAGAAGCGCGGCCACAACTTCCGCCTCACCGCCAGCTTCGACGATATCGACCTGCCCTCCTACGACGGCCTGCTGATCCCCGGCGGCCGCGCGCCCGAATACCTGCGACTGAATCCGCGCGTGCTGGAGATCGTACGCTACTTCGCCGCCAAGAACCTGCCCATCGCCGCGATCTGCCATGGAGCGCAGATCCTGAGCGCGGCGGGAGTGCTGCAGGGTCGCAGTTGCAGCGCGTACCCGGCGGTGCAGTTCGAAGTGACCGCCGCGGGCGGCACCTACATCGAGGCGAACGCGACCTTCGACAACGCCCATGTCGATGGCAATCTCGTGACCGCTCCCGCCTGGCCAGCGCATCCCGCCTGGATCCGCGGATTCCTGGAACTGCTCGGCACCCGCATCTCCGCCTGACGTCATCAGTACCCTTCGCGCCGCGCGTCCCTCCGCGTGGCTTCCGGCACTTCCCTCCGCAGGCCCGGCCCGTTATGAGCGAGACCAACATCAGCTGGCAGCTCACGCAATCGGCCGCGCGATGGCCCCACGCCCTGGCCATCGCCGCCCCCAAGCGCCGACGCCCGCGAGGCCGGGCGGACTACCGCCAAGTCACGTTTGCTCAACTGGAGGACGACACGACGCGTCTGGCCGCGGGGCTGCAGGCGCGCGGCGTGCGCCCGGGCCAGCGAATCGTCCTGCTCGTACGACCCGGCATCGACTTCATTGCCCTCACCTTCGCGCTCTTCAAGACCGGCGCCGTCGTGGTCCTCATCGACCCCGGCATGGGAGGCCGTCACCTGCTGCAGTGCCTGGAGGACGTGAAGCCCGAGGGCTTCATCACGATCCCCCTGGCGCAAGCGATTCTCTGGTGGCATCGCCGGCGATTCCCTGCCGCCAAGTTGCATGTCACCAGCGGGCGCGGCTGGTGGGGGACGCGCGTCGACGACCTGCGCCACCACGCCGCACGGGAGTTCCAGCCCGTCTCCGTCGAACCAAACGACCCGGCCGCCATCATCTTCACGACGGGCAGCACCGGACCACCCAAGGGAGTTCTCTACCAGCACGGCAACTTCGCCACGCAGGTGCGCGAACTGCAGCAGCAGTACCAGATCGAACCCGGTGAAATCGACCTGCCCGGTTTTCCGCTGTTCGCCCTCTTCAACAGCGCCATGGGCGTGTCGACGATCATCCCCTCCATGGATCCGCGGCGGCCCGCGCAGGTCGATCCGCGGAACATCGTGCACGCCGTGCACGACTGGCAGGTGACGCAGGCCTTCGGGTCGCCCGCCATCTGGAACGTCGTCGGACGCCACTGTGAAACGCACGGCATTCGCCTGCCGAGCCTGCGGCGCGTGCTATCCGCCGGTGCCCCCGTGCCGCCGCATGTCTTGGAACGGATGCAGCGGGCGATCGCCGACGACGGCGCCGTACACACGCCTTACGGCGCCACCGAATCGCTGCCCGTCGCCACGATCTCGTCGCGCGAAGTGCTCGGCTCCACCGCCGAACTCAGCCGACGCGGCCTGGGCACCTGCGTCGGACGCCGCTTCCCCAGCGTCGACTGGCGCATCATCGAGATCAGCGATGGCCCCCTGCCTGAAATCTCGCACTGCCGTGAACTGCCCCGAGGCCAGATCGGCGAACTGATCGTGCGGGGCCCCGCCATCACCTCCGCCTACGTCACGCGCACCGAAGCCAACGCGCTGGCCAAGGTCCGCGATGGCGATGGTTTCTGGCACCGCATCGGCGATGTCGGCTACCTCGACCAGGATGATCGTTTCTGGTTCTGCGGACGCAAGGCACACCGCGTCATCACGCCCGCCGGAACGTTGTTTACCATCCCCTGCGAAGCGATCTACAACCAGCATCCGGCCATCTACCGGTCGGCCCTGGTTGGCATGGGATCGCCCGGCGCTCAGACGCCGGCCGTCGTCGTCGAACCCTGGCCCGAGCACTTCCCGCGTTCGGCGGCCGCTCGCGAGACGCTGCTGGACGATTTGTACGCACGGGCTCAGGAGTTCGAACCCACCCGCGGTATCGACCGCCGGCACCTGCTGGTCCACCCCTCGCTGCCCGTCGACATCCGTCACAACGCCAAGATTTTCCGGGAAAAGCTGGGTCCCTGGGCGGCCGCTCAACTGGCCAAGGCGGGAGTGGCGGTGTCCTAACGCCCCGGCGGCCTTGGGGCAGGCGACTCCCCCCCCGCTTCCCGCCTCTGCCCCAGGACCCCTTTATCGTTAAGTCCCAAGCCAGAAAGCGGTTCTCGGATCGCCGGAGCGGAGGATGCCATACTTGGCGGGAGGCTCCGGGCGGTTCTAGCTCGAGCGTTTTCCCGAGCAGTCTCCAGTCGATTCGAGCAAAATTGGCGTTGAGGTAGTCTGCCATGCAGGCGAAATGGCCCAAATGGGTGCTGACAGCGGCTGGGATCTACAACCTGGCCTGGGGAGCCTGGGTCGTGCTGGCGCCGATGGCGTGGTTCGACTGGCTGGGCGTTGAGCGTCCGAACTACCCGCAGATCTGGCAGTGCGTCGGCATGATCGTCGGCGTCTACGGCATCGGCTATCTGCTGGCTGCTGGCAATCCGCTCCGTCACTGGCCCATCGTGCTGGTGGGTCTGCTGGGAAAGATTTTTGGACCGATCGGATTTCTCAACGCCGCCCTCCGCGGCGAGCTGCCCTGGAGCTGGGGCGCTACGATCTTGACGAACGACCTGATCTGGTGGATCCCGTTCGCCGGCATCTTGCTGGAGGCGCTGCGAGCCCACTCGCAGCCGCAACCCGTTCCAGACTCCCGCGAGAGCCTGATGAGTGAAGTCTGCAGCCAACGCGGCGCGACGCTTGCTCAGCTGTCCGCCCGGGGACCGGTGTTGACGATCTTCGTGCGTCACTTCGGCTGCGTATTCTGCCGCGAAGCTCTCGCGGACCTTGCCGCTTCCCGACCCGCTATCGAGGCCGAGGGGGCACAGATCGCCATCGTGCACCAGAGCTCCCTGATGAAGGCTACCGAGATGCTCGGGCAGTACGGTCTCGATGACCTGCACCGCTACAGCGATCCCTCATGTGCCCTTTACCACGCGTTCGGCCTGTCGCGGGGCCGCCTGTCCCAGTTGCTTGGTCCACGAATCTGGTTGCGTGGCTTCCTGCTGATGCTGCGTGGCCACTCGCCTGGCGCCGTTGACGGCGACGTCTTCCAGATGCCCGGCGCTTTCGTGATTCGCAACGGCCAAATCGTCCGATCCTTCCGCCACGACTCGGCCGACGATCGACCTGACTACCTGGCGATTGTGCAATCGGCCACGCGAGACGGGCAGGATGCGGCGGAGGGAGGATTCGCGAAGCCCAAAAAACGCTCCCTCGACTTCTCCACCAGCACGGATTAGTCGGCGCGGTTCCTGGAACGTCGACGCCAACGAAGAGCTGTTCAACAGCGGGAACTTCGTGCTGGGGTTCCAAGGCGGTGCCTTCGAGACATCCACGGCCGCCGGGTGGGCCGAAGACGACTGGACTGGCGACCGTCGTTCCAGCAGTACCGACTTCGTGTTCGCCTCCCAAAGCGGCGGCTAGTAGCAGGGTGCGCGCACCTCGCTGGCGGTGCCGGAACCAGCCGGAGCGATCCGGAGCATTTCCTTCGCGGTGTTGGCGCTGCACAGTGCTCGATCGAGACGGCTTCGATCGAGGCGGCTTCGAGCACCAGAGGATCAAGACGCGAGCGATCAAGCAGCCCGGCGACGTACGACCAGATAGAAGAACACCGGCGTGAGCAGCAAGCCGAAGACCGTCACGCCCAGCATGCCGCTGAAGACCGCAAGGCCAAGCGTGCGACGCATTTCGGCTCCGGCTCCATGCGCCAGTGCCAGCGGCACCACACCCAGAATGAAGGCGAACGAGGTCATCATGATCGGGCGCAGCCGCATGCGGCAGGCGTCCACGGTCGCTTCCTCGGATGTCGCGCCCGCCGCCATCTTTTCCTTCGCGAACTCGACGATCAGGATCGCGTTCTTCGCCGCGAGCCCGACCAGCACCACGAAGCCGATCTGCACGAAAATGTTGATATCCATCTTCGCCATCGCGATGCCCACGACGGAACAGAGCAGGCACATCGGCACCACGAGGATCACGGCCATCGGCAGGCGAAGGCTTTCGTACTGCGCGGCCAGCACGAGGAACACCAGCACCACGGACACGGCGAAGACGATCAGCGCCGTGTTGCCGGCTTGGATCTGCAGGAGCGTCAGTTCCGTCCATTGCGAGTCCATGCCGGCGGGCAGTTGGGCCTTCGCCAACTGATCCACCGCCTTCACCACCTGCCCGGTACTCAACAGCGGCGAGGCGATTCCATTCACCGCCGCGGCATTCACGCCGTTGTACCGGGAGACCATGGCCGGTCCGCTGCTGTCGCGGACGTCGACCAGCGTTCCCAACGGCACCATCTCACCAGCCGCTGTCCGCACGCGGAACCGCCGCAACTGCTCCTTGTCGAGACGAAACTCCGGGTCCGCCTGCAGGTTTACCTGCCACGTGCGTCCGAAACGATTGAAGTCGTTCGTGTAGTAACCGCCCAGGTAGAGCTGCAGCGTGAGGAAGACGTCCTGCAGGGAGACGCCGAGCACCTTGCACTTCGTGCGATCGACATCCACGAACAGTTGCGGCGAGTCGGCGCTGAATCCGCTGAACATGCCCAGGATGCCGGGCTGCGCACTGCCCTCGGCCGAAAGCAGGTCAACCGATTCCTGCAGCGTGCCCAACCCCAGGTCGCCCACGTCCCGCACCATCAGCTTGAAGCCGCCGGCGCTGCCCAAGCCGTCGACTGCGGGCGGACCGAAGATCGACACCATGCCGTCTTCGATCACTTCGTTGCAGCGTGCCCGCAGGCGAGCTGCCAACGCGTCCGCCTTCAGATCCGGCGTTTCGCGATGCTCGAACTCCTCCAAGATCAGGAACATCGAGCCGTAGTTCGAGCCGACGGCATTCTGCACAAACGACTGGCCGGCGATCGTCACCGTATGCGCGATGCCCTCGGTACCACCCGACGCGTCGGTACCCGCCGCGGCAGGATGCCCCGCCGACGAAGCAGAGCCGCTGGCGGCACGGTCTCCCAGGGCGAGCTTTTCGATCTGCTTGAGTACCGCCTCGGTCCGTTCCAAAGAAGCCGACTCCGGCAGCCGCACGTCCAGCAGCAGGTATCCCTTGTCCTGCGCGGGAATGAACCCGGTGGGCACGGTCGTCATGACGCGGTAGGTCAGCAGCAGGAGTCCCCCGTAGACGACGAGCACCACGAAGCTGAGCCGCAGCAGCGTGCGCACCAGTCCCGCATAACCGCGTGACGCCTTGTCGAACGCCGTATTGAAGATCCGATAAAACCAGCCGAACAAGCCGTTCAGCAGCCGCGAGAGGAGATCACGCTGCTCGGACTTCGGCTTGAGCAGCAGCGCGCACAAAGCTGGGCTCAGCGTCAGCGAGTTCACGGCGGAGAAGAACGTCGAGACGGCGATCGTCACGGCGAACTGTCGGAAGAACTCGCCCGTGATGCCGGTAATGAAGACGCAGGGCACGAAGACGCACATAAGCACCAGCGAGATCGCGATGATGGGCGTCGACACTTCCGTCATCGCCTGCCGCGCCGCTTCGCGCGGTGCCAACCCGTGCTCCAGGTGATGTTCCACGGCCTCCACGACCACGATCGCGTCGTCCACCACGATGCCGATCGCCAGCACCAATCCGAAGAGCGACAGATTATTGAGGCTGAAGCCCATCCCGGCCATGACCGCAAAGGTTCCAACGATGGCAACGGGCACGGCGATCAGCGGAATCAGCGTCGCGCGCCACGACTGCAGGAAGACAAGCACGACGATGGCCACCAGCACGATCGCGTCGCGCAGCGCCTTGAACACCTCGCGAATCGACTCCGAAATGAACGGCGTCGTGTCGTAGACGATCGAGTAGTCCATGCCTTGCTGGAAGTCCTCCCGCAGCTCCATCATCCGCTTCTTGATCCGGTTAGCCGTATCCAGCGCGTTGGATCCGGGCTGCTGGTAGATGGCCAGCCCGACAGAGGGTGAACCGTCGAGGGAGCACGAAGTGTCTTCGTTCTTCGCACCCAGTTCAATACCGCCGTACCAGCGGCCTTCGGGCGACTGGCGGCGATCCGAGACGACATGCTTCAGTCGCACCAGCTCACCGCCCAAGCCTGTCTTGACGACGATCTCACCGAACTCTTCCGCCTCCACCAGCCGTCCTTGCGTGGAGAGCGTCAACTGGAACGCCTCGCCCTTCGGCACGGGCGGACGACCCAGCGCTCCGGCGGCGACCTGCACGTTTTGCTCGCGCAGCGAGGCCACGATGTCGGCGGCCGTCAGGTTGCGGGCGGCCATGCGGTCCGGATCGAGCCAGACGCGCATGCTGTAGTCCAACTGTCCCAGGAAGCTGACGTCGCCCACGCCGGCGATGCGTGCCAGTTCGTCGCGCAGTCGGATGGTCGCGAAGTTGCTCAGGTCCAGCTGGTCGCGACTGCCATCCGGAGAAAGCAGATTGACCACCAGCAGCACGCTTGGCGAACGCTTCTTGACGCTCACACCTGTCTGCTTCACCTCGGCAGGCAGCGACGGCAGGGCCAGGTTCACGCGGTTTTGCACCAGCACCTGGGCCATGTCGAGATCCGCACCCACGGCAAAGGTCACCGTCAGGTTGTAGCCGCCGTCGTTGGTGCACTGCGACGACATGTAGAGCATGTTCTCGACGCCGGTCACCTGCTGTTCGATCGGAGCGGCCACCGTCTCGGCCACCACCGTGCTGCTCGCACCCGGATAGAAGCAAGAAACCTGGACGGTCGGCGGCGCGATGTCAGGATACTGGGCGATGGGCAGCCCCAGCACGAACAGTGCGCCGGTCAACGTGATGATGACGGAGATCACGCCGGCGAAAATCGGTCGGTCGATGAAGAAATGCGAGAACACGCGTCCGCTCCTCTCAGGTTGGTTCGCTGCCGTGGGACGTCGTACCCTACTGGAGCGTCAGCGTCTCGCTCGCGCCCGGGGCATCAAGGCGGCTCGATGCGTTCGCGTCGGGTGCAGCCGCCGTGTCGTCGACCAGTTCCGTTTCGGGCCGCGGTTCCACGACCGCGCCCGACCGCACACGCTGCACGCCCTTGACCACGACCTTCTCGCCCGCCGCGATGCCCTTCTCGATGACACGCCACGATCCTCGCAGCGCGCCCAGCTGCAGGTTCCGCCGCTCCACCTTGTTCTCCGGCCCGATCACATACGCGAATCGAAGGCTCTGGTCGGTCGCGATCGACTGTTCGGGAATCAGGACCGCGCGAAACTTGTCGCCGACCGGGATGCGAATCCGCACGAAAAGGCCTCCAGTCAGCAGTCGGTTCGCGTTCGCGAACGTGCCGCGCATCTTCACCGTCCCCGTGCCGCCATCGACGCGGTTCTCGAGGAAGTCGAGCACCCCGGCGTGCGGGAATCCCTGCTCATCGGCCAGTTGCAGCAGGCAAGGCACCTGCTTTGCGCGCAGGCTGGATGGTTCCCCCGCCTGACCCTGGATCATGCGGATGTAACGCAGCAGCGAACGCTCGTCGACTTCGAAGTAGGCGTATATCGGGTCGTTGCGGACGATGCGTGTCAGCAGCGTGCCGCTGCCGAGGCCCCCGGTGACGAGATTCCCGGGCGTGACGACGGCCCGGTCGATCTGGCCACTGATGGGCGCCTTCACTTCGGTATACTTCAGGTCCAGCGCCGAGATCGCGGCGTCGGCGCGGGCTGCGATGATTGCCGCCGAAGCCTCCTTCAATGCCGCCTCCGCCTCCTCATACTCTTCGCGCGAGGTGGCGTTCTGTTCGCGCAGACGCTGGCTGCGGTTGAGCTTTCGTCGAGCCAACTCCTCCTTGGCCTCCCAGACCTTCACACTGGCTTCCGACTGACGATGGATGGCGTCGTACTGGTCGGGCTCGATCCGAAACAGCGTCTGCCCCTCGGTCACCTGTTCACCGTCGCCAAACTCGACCGCCTGGATGAAGCCCGAGACGCGCGAGCGGACCTCGACCGTTTCGGAGGCTTCGGTGCGTCCGACATAGTCGTCGTACTGCTGGATCTCCTTTTCGGAAGCGGCCACGAAGGTGACATGCGGCGCGGCGACGACACCGCCAGCGGCCGGCGACGCCGGGGCCGCAGGCCGGCAGCCCGCGAGTCGCGTGATCAGCAGCGTGATCAGCAAGGCCTGTTTCAGTCCGGGCGAGCGGACGCGCGACGCCCCAGGCCGCCCGGGGACCAGTCCCGCCTGGCCCCTAGCGGACACGACTTTCCCGGCCGTTCCACCCGGGACGCCTCGTTCACCGAACGGCTCACGCCCCTTGCTGGAGACACGTTGCGGTTGGTCGCCGCGTTGTGTGGACTGTCCTGGCCGACTCATGCGTGATCCCTTGTCAATTCCGTGAGCCATCGTTCGGAACGCGCCCGTTCGCGGTGCGAAGCGACCCCATCCCGTGCGGGATCACTATATCAGCCGACTCCCCAGGTGTCAGGATCGAACGGTCGCCTTGGTCGCGTGCCGAGTCGACGCCCTCGACCTAAATCGGCCCAGGTCGCTGTTGACGGAGGCAGGACGCGGGGTGACACTGGGGTCGGCAATGCGCCCCGCCCCGTTTGCTCCCGCCCCGCGACGCCCTCCGGAACCCCGCCATGCGCCGACGGACTTTTCTTTCGCTGCAAATCGTCCTGCTGCTGCACGCCTGCACCGCCATCCATCTGGCACCGAGCGTGCGTGCCCAGGAACCCCAGACGCCCCGGCCAGTACCGGCCAGCTCAGCGGTGGACGCCGAGCACGCGGCGGAGATGAAGGAGGGGCTGACGCTGTTCAAGCAGGATGTCCGACGCATCCTCGTGGGGCGTTGCGTCAAGTGTCATGGCGGCGAGAAGACCGAAGCGGAACTGGACCTCACCAGCCGCGAGGGTCTGCTGCGCGGCGGAGCGAACGGACCGGCGGTCGTGCTGGGCGACCCCGCCGGCAGCCACCTGCTGTCGCTGGTGCGGCATGAACAGGAACCGGCGATGCCCGAGGGCGGTGCGAAGCTGGACGCGCGACAGATCGAAGCCCTCGCGCGGTGGATCGACCTTGGTGCTCCCTACGATGGATCGCTGGGGGAGCGAGAGACCGATCCCACGGCGTGGACGCGCAAGACGCTGAGCGACAGCGACCGCGACTTCTGGTCGCTGCAACCGCTGCGAGTCACCGCGCCGCCCGCGCTGAACGATACCTGGATCCGCAACGACATCGACCGGTTCGTGCTGAAGGGCCTTCGCGACCAGGGCCTGGAACCACAAGGGCCCGCCGAGCCGCGCACGCTGCTGCGACGCCTGCAGCTGGACCTGACCGGACTGCCACCGACGGCGGAGGAGGCGGACGCGTTCGCGCGGCAACCGGGCGACGCCGCCTGGACCGCGCAGATCGAACGACTGCTCGACAGTCCTCACTTCGGCGAACGTTGGGCGCGGCACTGGCTGGACGTGGCGCGCTTTGCCGAAAGCCACGGCTTTGAACAGGACTACGACCGGCCGCACGCTTATCACTACCGCGACTTCGTCATCAAGGCCTTCCAGGGCGACATGCCCTACGATCAGTTCGTCCAGTGGCAGTTGGCGGGTGACGAGATCGCGCCGCACGAACCGCTGGCGCTCATGGCGACCGGATTCCTCGGCGCGGGTGTCTTTCCGACGCAGCTGACCGAACGCGAGTTCGAGCCGTCGCGGTACGACGAGTTGGACGATCGCGTGGCCACCGTCGGCACCGCGATGCTTGGACTGACCGTCGGCTGCGCCCGTTGCCACGACCACAAGTATGATCCCATCCCCAGTTCCGACTACTATCGGCTCGTCGCCACGTTCGCCACGTCGATTCGCAGCGAGATCCCGGTGAACCTCGACCCTGCCGGACACGAACGTCGCTTGCGGGAGTTCGAGGAAGCCTTGCGTGCCAAGGTAGCGGCGCGCGATGCGTACGAACGCGACTCCTTGGAACCGGCCTGGCAGCGCTGGCTGTCGGAACCTTCCGCGCGAACCGACCGCCCCATGCCCGCCACGTGGCAGGTCCTGGACTTCCCGCGGACGCATTCCGATGGCGGCGCCATCTTCACGCGGCAGGCGGATGGTTCGTGGCTGGTATCGGGCGCGTCGGTCGAGCACGATCGCTTTGAACTGACGGCGGAACTGGTGACCGAAGCGGGCGAACCTGCCATCACCGCCGTGCGTCTCGAAGCACTCGCGCATCCCTCGCTGCCCCAGCAAGGCCCCGGCCGCGCCGTGAACGGCAACTTCGCGCTCGGCCAGTTCACGCTCCAGACCGCCGCCGGCGACACGGCTCCGGAAACGGCCGAAGGCTGGCAGCCAGTCGGTTTCGCGGCCGCTCGCGCGACGCACCAGCAGAACGCCGACAGCCTGTCGGTGCAGGCCAGCGTCGATGCGGACCCGGTCAGCGGCTGGGCAGTCGACGCCGGCGGTATCGGCAAAGACCAGGCGGCCGTGTTCGACCTCGCCGAACCGCTCCAGGGCCCTGGACGCCGCTGGCTGCGGTTCGAGATGAAGTTCAACAACAACACGCAGCACAGCTTGGGGCATTTCCGCCTGAGCGTGACCCGCGCGCCCCTGCCCGTCGCCCTCGAGGGCGATCGCTCGGAGCAGTCGTTGGTCGAGGGCATGGCCGTACTGGACGCGGGGCGACCGGCGAGCGACCTGGGCGATGCGCAGCGAACGGCACTGCGCGCGTGGTTCTTCGCCCGCGATCCGCAGTGGGCGGCGCTGCAGGCGGCCATCCAGCAGCAGGAAGGGCAGCGTCCCCAGCCGGAGACAACGACGGTGATGGTGGTGAGCGAGGGCGTGAAGCCGATCCCGCACCACGCCGACGACCGCGGCTTCAAGGCGTTCTATCCCGAGACCTACTTCCTGCGTCGCGGCGATGTCTCCCAGAAGCAGGGCGTGGCGACGACCGGCTACCTGCAAGCTCTGACGCGCGTCGACGCCCAGGAGAACCCCTGGCAGATCGCGCCGCCGACCGACTCTCGGCTCTCCTATCGCCGCCAGGCACTGGCTGCCTGGATCACCGATGCGGA
>CAZUJM010000028.1:26161-34353 GCA_964620405.1 uncultured Pirellulaceae bacterium
TGCTCGCGCGCGTGCTCGTCAACCGCATCTGGCAACACCACTTCGGCCGAGGCCTTGTCGCCACTCCCAACGACTTCGGGTTCCAAGGCGAACGGCCGACGCACCCCGAACTGCTCGACTGGCTCGCGCACGACCTCATCACGCATGGCTGGCATCTGAAACGACTGCACCGGATGATTCTCGAGAGCGCGACCTACCGGCAGACCTCGCATGCGGATCCCGCTCGCGCGGCGATCGATCCCGACAACCGGCTCCTGTGGCGATTCACGCCGTATCGCCTTGAGGCCGAGGCCATCCGCGACGCGATGCTGGCCGTGACCGGACGACTCGACACGCGGCTCTACGGCCCTGGCAGCCTCGATGAGGCGATGACGCGGCGGAGCATCTACTTCACGATTAAACGCAGCCGGCTCATCCCGACGATGCAGATCTTCGACGCCCCCGAACCGCTCGTCAGCGTTGGCAACCGGCCAGCCACGACGATCGCGCCGCAGGCGCTGCTGTTCATGAACAATCCGCAGGTCCGCGACCATGCGCGGCACCTGGGCAAGATGCTGGTCGCTGAGACGGGCGTGCAGGCGACGGACGAGCGAACGGAAGAGCAGGTGCGAGCCGCTTACCGTCGCGTCCTGGGCCGCGTCCCGACCGACCGCGAACGGGCCGAGGGCACCGCCTTCCTCGCGTCGCAACGGGCCTCGTACCAGCAGGACGCGCAGGCCACGGATGCGAACGCCGCGCCGCTGCAGGCCTCGGAACTGGCCCTGGCCGACCTCGTCCAGGTGCTGCTCAGCTTGAATGAATTCGTGTTCGTCGAATGACCCGGCATGCGGGCTGCGGAGCTTGGCCGCGGGGCGGTCACGGGCCCCGCGGATCCGGGCTACTGCGTCCGCCATGACCAACGGTTGTCACACCCGTACCCTCGACTGTCCGCCAGGAGCCCTCCCATGAATCCGATTTCCCAACCTTGGTCGCGGCGCGATTGGCTGCAGCGAGCCGGTGCCGGCGCGGGCCTGCTGGGACTCGCCGCCCTGCTGCGCGATGAGGGACGGCTGGTGGCCGCCGAGGGGTTGGACGCCGCGTCGGTCGCACAACCGCTGGCCCCACGTCCGGGCCACCATGACGGCAAGGCGCGCAGCGTGATCTGGCTGTTCATCAACGGCGGTCCCAGCCAAGTGGATACCTGGGACTACAAGCCGGAGCTGGCGAAACGCGAGGGACAGGAGCTGCCGGGCTTCGATCGCTTCACCGGCTTCTTCGCCGACGCCGTGGGCGGCTTGATGAAGTCGCCGTTTGAGTTCCAGCAGCACGGTGAATGCGGCAAGCATGTCTCCAGCATCTTTCCGCACCTCGCCCGTCATGTCGACAAGATGGCGTTCATCCATTCGGGCTTCTCGAAGTCGAACAACCACAGCCCGGCCTTGTTCATGATGAACACAGGCTTCACGCAGATGGGCTATCCGTGCGTCGGTTCGTGGGCCACCTACGGCCTGGGCAGCGAGAGCCGCGACCTGCCGGCGTTCGTCGTGATGTCCGACCCGAAGGGCCGGGGACTGCCGAAGGGCTTCTCGCTGAACTGGGGAGCCGGCTTCCTGCCGAGCGTCTACCAGGGAAGCTGGCTGAAGCCGCAGGGAGCGCCGATCGACAACCTCGCGCCGCCTGCCGAACTGACAACCCAGCGTCAGCGTTCGCAGCTCGACCTGCTCGCGCGCCTCAACCAGCAGCACCTGGAGACGCGCACGGCGGAACGCGACCTGGCGGCGCGGATCGAGAGCTTTGAGCTGGCCTACCGCATGCAGTCGGCCGCTCCCGAAGCACTCGACATCGACCGCGAGCCGCAGCATATCCGGGAGCTATACGGCCTCGACAATCCCGACTGCGGCCACTTCGCGCGGCAGTGCCTGATCGCACGCCGCATGGTGGAGCGTGGCGTGCGTTTCGTCCAGATCTACTCCGGCGGCAACGAAAACCAGCTCAGCTGGGACGGCCACAACGACATCCAGGGCAACCATTCGGGATTTGCCCTGGAGACCGACCAACCCATCGCCGCGCTGCTGGCCGATCTCGAACAGTCCGGCCTGCTGGATTCAACGCTCGTCGTCTGGGGCGGCGAATTCGGTCGCCTGCCGGTCGCGCAGAAGGGCGACAAGCCGGGGCGCGACCACAACCCGCACGCCTTCACCTGCTGGATGGCCGGAGGCGGCGCCAAGGGCGGCACCACCTACGGCTCCTCCGACGACGTGGGCTTCAAGGCCGCGGAGAATCCGGTCAGCATCCACGACCTGCACGCCACCATCCTGCACCTGATGGGCCTGGACCACGAACGGCTGACTTATCGCCACAACGGCCGCGACTTCCGCCTGACCGATGTCGAGGGCCGCGTGATCCGCGAGATTACAAGCTAGGACGGGGGGATTTTACCACGGAGGGCACTGAGCATGGGCACGGAGGCCACGGAGGATCTCCGAGCACTCCGTGCCTACTCCGTGATCTCCGTGGTTAAAAAACAACCGGCGCTAAATCCGCTCGCGCCGCGCGCCTACACCTTCGCCAACGCGTCGACGGCGGCCTGCAGGCACTGCTTGACGTCGTCGATCGGATTCTGCGGACTCGATTCGTACTCCAGCGAGATCGAACCGTCGGCCGGGAAGTTGATCGCCTTCAGCGCCTTGAACAGGCCCACGAGGTCCAGGAACGAACTGCCGATGATCACGTCGTGCGTCTGGGCCGTCTTCTGCGCGACGTCCTTGATGTGCAGCGCGAACACGCGCGGGCCCAGCGCCTTGACCCAGGCAATCGGATCTTCGTTGCTGCGCAGCGTATGTCCCGTGTCGATGCAGGCGCCGATGTTCTTGTGCCGGCCCTTCACCGCCTTCTCGATGTCGGTCAGCTTGTCATAGCGGTGGCCGGGTCCATGATTGTGGATGCAGATCCGCACGTCGTACTCTTCGCACAGCTTGTCGAGGCTATCGAACGAATCGGGCGCGGGATCGGCCGTGATGTTCCGGATGCCTGCCTTGCGGGCAAACTCAAAGACGGCTCGATTCTTCGCATGGTCCGCGCTGAAGCCGTTCACGCCGTGGGCTCGCAGTTGGATCTTCGCCTTCTTGAGCGTGTCGAGCATGGCGTTGATCTGGTCCTGGCTGGCATCGAGCGCGAGGTGCGCGCTGTAGAACTCGACATTATGCAGCCCCAGCCCCTCGATGTGGCGGATCGCCTGGTCCACCGGGAACTCCCGCAGCGTATAGCTCTGGATGCCGATGGGCCACTGGCCGAAATCATGCTCCGCCGCCTGCAGCGACGCATCGCGCAGCACCGCGTCGCCCAGCAGCGTCACGCCCGCCGCGACTCCCAACACCTGCCCCATGAATCGACGACGATCGCCCGTGCTCTTCCGCATGTCACCTGCTCCCCTTGAAATCGACCAAAACCAAGAATGCGGCGCGCCAGTCCGCGCGCACGCCGACCGCACGGTTGTACTCGCCGCTCGCGGTCCGCACAATCACGGAGGCGTCCGGGAAGACATCCCGGACGCCGGAAAGAAGTTCGCGGACGAGCCCCTGCGAGCGGGCTCGGACCGCGCGGTTCCCGACTCAACTTCGGAAACGCCAGTACGCGTATCAGGCGTCGGCGTCTTCGGCCTCCTCCAGCCAATCGCTCATCGCCGCATCGACGATGCCCCCGAAGTCGTCGCGGTTGCACGTGGCCGCCGCCAGTTGCTCGAGCACCACGGGCTTCGAGGCCACGGCGGCGACCGCCCGACGCACGGGTAGCGCGTCCGCATCGCCCTCGTCTTCTGCCTCCTGCGACTCGCCCTCCGCAGCGAGCGCCGCGGCCACCGCATCCAGCGGAGCGGCCGCCGCCGGCACGCGGATCTGCACGTATCCGCCTGCTTGGAAGGCGAAGGTAAGGTCCTGCGAGTCAAACTCGCCATCGCCGTTCCAGTCGCCATCTTCCCAGGTCGAGTTGAGCCGAATGCTGTCCTCATACTCGTTAACCTGGAAGACCAGGACCAGATCGCGCGAGTCGAAGAGGCGGTCCAGGTCGGTGTCACCTGGCGTGGTGCCGAGCACGGTGCGGATCATGTAGTCGCGGTCGTTCGTATCCACCAGCCGGTCACCATTCAGATCGTAGTTCGGATCGGGCGATGCCGAACGAATCTGCGTGAACAGCAGGTTGATGTCCTTGGCATCGACCACGCCGTTGCCATCGAAGTCGCCCTGGACGCCCGCGAAACGAGCCACGCCCGGCGTGGGCTCCAGACCCGACCACGAGTCGGCGTTGCTGCCGAAGGTCGCCAGGCCTTTGCGTTGCAGCGAGCGGCCCTGGCCATTGGCAGCCGTGGGCCACGGTGCCCGGTCGTCGAACACGACTTCGTCCTCGATCACCCGAGCGTACTGGCCCGGAGCGCCGCCGGCCTGCGTAAGGTCGGGCCGCTGCAGCGTAATCCGCTCCCCATTGCTGGCCATCTGTCCCGTGTAACCGCCGAACATGCGGACCGAGTTGTCGAGCTTGTAGTGCTTGCGGAATGCGGCCAACTGCTGCGCGTTGTCCGGGTTCGCGGGATTGAAGCTGACCAGCAGCACCGTCTCGCCCGCGTTGATCTGCTCGGTGGGAGCGAAATTGAAGGCCACGCCGCCGCGCACCCGCCACTCCTCTAGGCTTACCGCCTTGGCCTGCGGATTGTGGATTTCAATGAACTCCAGATCGCCCGATGTCAGCAGCGGATAGATCGCCAGCGATTCCGCCGATGGCTCGCCCGGACTGTAGTTCAGCTCGGTGATCTCCACCGGACCCACGCGCGGCGTGGTGTTCAGCGCGCCGAGTTCGGTCTTCAGGAGCGGCGTGAGTCGTCCCGAGCCGTTCGGGATGCGGCCGAACGATTCACCCACCAGAGAACTGCCGAAATGGACATCGTCGATGATGTTGCGGACCTTGCCATCCACGGCGGCGACCAGCCAAAGGTCGTCGCCATCAATGCCACTGAGACCGAATCCGGTGTTCGGATCCGCGTCATACTGTTTGTCCGTCACCACCAGGTACTGGCCGGGGCCCAGCACGGTGTTCGGCGCGAAGGCGTACTTCAGCAACTGCCTTGAGGAATCGCTGAGGAACCAGCCGCCCAAGTTGATCGGCTGGCTGGTCGAGTTGAACAGTTCGATGGCATCCGACTGTCCATCGCGAGCGTTCGAGAGCACTTCGTTGATGACCACGCCGACCGGGCCCGCTCCCGCCTTGCCGGGCGATCCGCCGTACTCGGTGCTGCCTTGCCACGAGTAGTACTTGCTGTACTGGTCGGCGGCCGTGAAGTTCGCGCTCTTCAGCTCCAGAGTCCCTCCATTGCCATCCGCTGACTGCGGCCACAGCGATGAATCGCTGTAGGCGAAGTCCAGCAACACGTTGCCCAACGAGTCGCTCATTGTGATCGACTCCCCGGCGTTGTTCAGCGAACCGCCGGCGAACACGCCCAGGATCTTGGCCGAGTTGCCATAACGAGCGAGGAAGGAGGCCTTGTTGCGGACCACGACGCCATGCTCACCCGGCGCCAGTTCCACGCTGCCGAGGGTCGCATCGATGCCGGTGAAGGTGACGCCAATCAAGTTGGTGGTCTTCGCGCCGACATTCTTGATCTCGATAAACTCGTAGTCGTCGTTGTCCGCCGCCGGATTCGCCGCCAGTTCCTCCTTCGTCGGAGCGTACGGGTTATAGTTCAGCTCCGTGATGGCCAGCGACGGCGCATCCACCACATAGTTGTACTCCGCGAACGACGTCCACTTCTTGGTCGTCGGATTCAGGCCGCGAGTGGTGACGCGGGTGTTCTTGTCCACCGTGATCGGCCCCGTGTACTTGATGACCCCGGGCGATGTCTCGGTGCGTTTCGTCGAGACGGCCACCTGGAAGTCCATCAGGAAGTCGTTGCCATTGGCGGCTTCGTTCAGCGCCTGGATATACAGGTAGTTTTGGCCTTCGCGCAAATAGCTGGCGGCGACGCTGATGTCGTAGTCGACCCAGCGCGTGGCCTCTTCGTCCGGATGCGACTGCGTCGCCGTGGCGTTGTACGGCAGGGCAGCGATCGGGAAGACCGTGCTGCCGCCCGCATTGACGCGCAGCACCTCCACCGGAGTCCGCAGCGTGCCGTACCACAGGTAGGCGACGAAGCCGTCGTCGTACTTCGAGCTCAGCTTCACGCTGCTCACGTTTCGCGCCGTGGTGGCGTCGAGCGTGAAGGGGATGCGGATGTAGGCGGACGCGTTCACGTTCTGCATCAGCGGACCGACGTTGGTCTTGATGATGCTGTTGTAGTCACCGTCCGCATCGTAGCCGATCGGCAGCGTGACGTCGGTCCACGTCTCGCTGTTCGTCCCCAGCGTGTACGTGGTGTTCATGAAGCACGCGTTGGGGTTCGTCAGGCGGACGCCGTCATCGCAGAAGCCCATCATCGTGCCATCCTTGGGCACCGTGACCTGCGCTGGCGAACCGGCGGGAACGATGATGCGTTCCTCCTGCACGACCAGCGGCTCACGCGGGTCGGTGCCATCCAGCGAGTAGTAGACGTCGTAGCCAGCGGGAGCTGTCAGCGTCACCTGGGTGCCGGCAGCCGTCACGCCGCTGCCGGGGGCTGCCTGCACCGGCGGAATGAACTGCGCGTCCATCCACGCCGTGCGATTCTTGACGAACCACTTCATGATGTAGATGTAGTCGTCGTAGCTGTTGGGCCGGCCGTTGGGCGAATTCTCGACGGGCAGCGGCGACTTCGGGCAGTCGTCGACATTGAAGAAGCAGTTCGGCCAGTGGTAGATCGATTCCCCGTAGCCGGCCGTCGTCCAACGCTTGTAGTTGCGCGAAATCGGATTCGACGGCTCGCCCGGCGCCGGCTTCGACAGGTTCGGATTCCCGTTCGAGATCAACCCCACCGCCCGGTCGATGTCGGCCATCAACTCCTCGGTGGTGAAGATCGTGCGCCGCAGTTCATGCCAGCGATCGGCCACTTTCTGGGCGAAGTTCGGATCCTCGAAGAGCCGTCCCCAGTAGGGATAGTCGACCGGCCCGAGGCCATCCTTGTACCAGCCTTCCGGGTACGCGCCCTTCAGGTAGTTGCCATTGGCCAGCGACAGGTTGTAGTCCCAGGCCGGTCCCTGCTTGATCTTGCCGTTCCGATCCTTGTGGTAGTAGGTGCTGAGCCGGAAGCCGTCGATGTTCTTGGTGAACTCCACCATCAACCAGGTATCCACCCACGAATCGACGTCGATGTACTTCTGGTAGCCGAGGTTCGGGTCGGTGAAATTCGGACCGTAGAGGGCCGCTTCAAATTCGTTGAGATAGCCCTTCAGGTAGTTCAGCTGCGCCGGAGCGATCTCGCCCTGGTTGATGTCCGCGGCCACCCGCGGCTTCTGCGGCTCCACGATGCGGAGTTCCTGCTTCTGCAGCGCGGTCGTCCAGGTGACATCGTTGGCACCCGGCTTATCCTTCTTCCAGATGTAACCGCCCGTCACATCGTCGCCCGCCACATCGCCCGGCTCCAGTTCCGCGATGTCCACGCGATCCTCGGCGATCTTGATTTTCTCGAGCATGACGTAGGTGCCGCGATAGGCGGAGGTGAAATTCAGCAGCCCATCACGGCGTGTGTTGACGAACACCTCCACCAACCGGGTGCGGGGCGCGTAGAGGCCCATCTCGCGATACCAGTTGAAAGTGAGGTAGTTGTTCAGCTGGGTCTTGTCGGAGTAGGGGCCGTTGAGGACCCAGTCGGAATCGGCGGGCAGTCCGAAGACGGACACATCCTTGTCACGCGTGTCGGCCGAGAACTGGGTCTTGGAGTCGTCCGTGCCTTCTTCCCACAGTTCCAGCGCGTACTGCTTCTTGGGCCAGCCTTCCGAGCTTTGACCGCGACTTCGCAGGCCCGCGCGGCCCGTGTATTCGGGCGTGTCCAGCAGCGTGGCCTTGCCATCCGCGCCGGGCTCGATGAACCAGCTGACCGTCGGCACCAGCTTCAGCGTCTGCGTGTCCGGATTCAACCCGTAGGCGTCAAACACGATCATGGGCAGGTTCGAGCTGAAGACCTCTCCGTTTTCGAAACTGGCCAGCGACGGATCGAGTTTCGTGTAGCCAACGGTGGTGATCGGGCCCAGCGACTTGCCCGTCTCCACGGCTCGAGCCCGGATGCGGAGCGGACCATTGACGGCGATCGGCCCGGG
>CAZUJM010000029.1:0-2303 GCA_964620405.1 uncultured Pirellulaceae bacterium
CTGCGGCCGTAGAACGGACCGCCACAGCTGTTGTACAGCGGCACGCGATCGCGCACAGGTCCTCCCAGGAGCCGCCACACAGGCTGTTCCGTCAACTGTCCGGCGATATCCCAAAGAGCCAGATCGACGGCCGACAAGGCACGCAGTTCCGCACCGTTGCCCCCGAAGGCCGAGCAGCGTTCGTGCAGGAACCGCCAATGACTTTCCCGCGCCAAGGCGTCCGAACCCAGCAGCCGCGCGGCGAAAAACTCGTGAATCACGCCCGCCACCGCGCCCGGAACATAATACGACTCGCCATGCCCCACGACCGGTCGCCGGTCGACCGTCCCGGCGTCGGTGTGCACCCGCAGCATCACGAGGCCCGGCACGATGTCGTGCGGGACAAGCGTCTCGAGCGCGACGATCCGCGGCCCGCGCTGGTAGGCATGCTCCTGCGTCGGCCCCGACGCTCGCTGGCGTTGACGCGAGGCCAAGGCTTCTCCGGATGACTGCTCCATGTCACTCCTCCTGGAACTCGCCGTGTTCCGATTCCGTGTTCGAATCCAAGTTTTCGATGCCAGATTGCAACACCGCGTCCGATCAAGCAGCGAATCCTGCTGCAACCGTCAAGGCGCACCGTACGCCAAGTTGCGCGGCACGGTGTAGGCGATGTCCAGTTCGGGCGTATCCAACCGACGCTGGCCCGCGGCTCGCGAATCGAGGCAGCGGTCGAGGATGCAGCTGGTGAGTTCCGTTCGCTCGATCGGATAAGGAGCCTCGCCGCTGACGATCATCCGTTCCACGCCCGCCATCAGCCGGCTTGAGTAGACTACGTTCGGCTCCGGCGGCAGGAAGAACTGCGTCGACACGATCTGGCCATCGGCCATTTCGCCGGCGAACAGGAAGTCATGCAGCAGTTCATCGAGCATCAGGAGGCAGGTCTGGAGGCCATCGCGCCGCTCAATCAGGTAGGCTCGTGGATCGACCACGATCTTCTGGATCTCGCCGCTCTCGACCAGTTCCTGGGGCAGCGAGCCATCGGTGACCAGGCCATGGACGGTATCGCTGCGCGACAGCGCGGCCTGCAGCAGTCGGCGCGACCAGAGTCCATCCTCGCCAGCCTTCCAGACGGCGGGGCCTTCGAGCATCTGGACCGACTTGACGCCGGTCTCGCCGCCCTTTCTCCGCTCGACCATGCACTGCAGGCCCTCCAGCGCGTGAAACGCCGTTCCATCCGGATCCCCGGCTCCGACGGCCATTGCCTGGCGCATCGGTTCGCCATACGGCACCTCCACCGCTGGCAGCCGCCACGTCACGGGGATCGACGAGCCCGCAAGGAAGGGAAACTTCAGCCGTTTCGAATCGGCTACCATCTTCCGCGCGTTCTTCCAACTGTAGGACAGGTGCTTGTCATTGAATACCGGGACACCCCGGCCCTCTTCCTCAAACACCTTCACCACCTGCTGAAAAAACTCGTACCGCGGCCACATCGTCTGGCCCTTGGGCGTCTGCGGGTAGTCGCCATGCTCCCCGATGATCACGACGCCGTCCACGGCCAGTCGATCGGTGCCGCAGCGCAGCGTCTCGGCGATCGTCGGATAGACCTTGAATCCGTGCTTGGCGGCCCGCCGTTCGCTCAGGTCGCTGTCCGGTTTTTGGTCGACATACACGGCCACGACTTCCACCTGCGGATCGTGCCAGTCGCCCTTCTCCGGCCAGCCCACCAGGAAGCGATCGCCCATGTGCTGGCCGTGCGACAGGTACGCCCAGATGGTCGCCACGATCGCGATCTTCTTTCGCGGCCTGTCCCCGCTCGGCCGGGAGTCCTGCGCCTCCGCGGCGACGGCAGCGGAGGGTAGTCCTAGCGCTGCGGTCGAGCCCACCAAACCGGACCACACGGCCGCTCCGGCCCAGGACAGGCCTTCAATTGTCCGCAGGAAATCGCGCCGCGAGCCCTCGCTGCCTGGTCGTGGTTCGCCCGTCATGTCGTTTCTCCGCGATGCGTTTCCCGATGCGATACTGGTTGGTGCCGCGTCTCCGATGGACTTGCGCAGAACGCGGTCTCCTGGCCCAAAATCCATGTCAGTTACTCCAGAACGTAGAGGCCTTGGGAGCTTCGTACGCAATCGCCAGGTGCGGCGTCTCCAGGCGGCGATGCCCCTGGAAGGCCGACTCGATGCCCGCCGCCGTCATGCCGGTCGTCAACAGCGTCCGCTCCACGGGATACGGCGACTGGCCCGTGCGGAAGAAGGTCTCGATGTGATGTACCTGCGGGTTGAAGAAGTTTCGGAGCGAGAAGTACGGCAGGTAGAACAACGTCGAGA
>CAZUJM010000029.1:2313-28406 GCA_964620405.1 uncultured Pirellulaceae bacterium
AGAGCACGTTCCCATCGCGTTGCCGGATTGCGACGGTGCAGTCCCCGACGCCATCGGGCAGCATCATTATGGTGGCCTTCAAACCGTCGCGGTACTCGAAGCGATACGCGTAGGCGTTGGGCGTCATGCGCTGCAGTTCGTCGATGGTCGGGAAGACGTGGTTGTAGGTCTCCCAAGCCGGCATCAGCACGTTGGTGCGGCAGAGGCACGCTTTCAGCAGGCGGGCATCCCAGCCGCCGGCCTCCCAGGAGCCGCTGCGCAGTGCCGTCCAGAACGCATCGCCTCGCAGCGCATGCGCGGACTTCACGCCCGATTCTCCGCCCCGTCGACGTTCGACCAGGCACTGCATGGCTTCCAGCAGATGGATGTCGCCGCCATCGGGACTGTTGTTCCAGACACCCACCACCTCTTCGATTTCCGTGCCCCAGGGCAGGTCGATCGAGGGTTGGCGACGGCCGACGGGCAGCGACGAGCCGGCCATGAGTCCAAAACCCATCGCGCGCGCCGTGTCGTACATCTCCCGCGCCCACTCCCAGTTCCATGACAGATGTTTGTCATTGAAGAGCGGCGCGGTCTGACCGCTGCGACGATAGACGTCGACGACCTGCTGGAAGTATTCGTACCGAGGATACAGGGTCTGGCCCTTCTCGTTCTTGGGGTATTCCCCGTGCTCGCCGATCAGCAGCACGCCGTCCACCGCCAGTTTCTCGCCCAGCGTGAGCGCTTCGGCGATGGTCGGATAGATCTTCATGCCAGGATGCCGCGCCGCGCGATCGCGGCTGAGATCGCCTTCGCCGACCTGCTCGACATACAGCGAGACGATATCCATCTCGGGCCGATGGTGGCTTCCGTCCCAGCCGTAGCCTTCGAGGAACCGATCCACGATGTGCTGCGAATGCGAGTACTTGTGATAGACCGGCGTGAGTGCCGCGATCTTGAGGCGTCGGCCGGGCTGTTCAGCAGCGGCCGCTGTCGAACTGGCCGTCACCGCGGAGCCCGTCAGGGAAAGGCCGGCCGCGCCGGCGAGGAAGGTACGACGGTCGAATTCCATCCGGATGCTCCTGTCTTGGCCGCGGATCTGTCAGGGCCTGGCCGCGACGAAAACCGGCCTTCTTCGGGGGGCGGGAAACTTGGCGAGGTAGTCAGGCAGGCATGGCAACCTGGCGGGCCACTGAAGGGCTAACGGGCGCCATGCGGGGGAACCCACGCGGGCAAGCCGCATCGCATGGCTGGCGCAAGGCGCGGCTCCCGCCCCATGGGGGAGACGCGGTTATGGCATGATCGCCCACCAAAATCAACTCGGCACCTGCAGGATCACGACGGACAGGCCGCAGACCCGGGACGGCAGGCGGTGCGCGCGGTTGCCAGGTTTGCATTCCGGCGGGCGCTAAAGCGGAGGTAACGCTCCGAAACGATCGTGGACCATGCGCAGTGGCCGCGGTCGATAGGGGTGCGCGGCGACGAACTCCCAGTCCAGTTCCACGCCCAGCCCGTGTCGTTCGCCTAGCTCGATCTGTCCGTCGCGGACCGTCGTCGCCGGTTCCGTCGGTGACGATGGATCCGACTTCTGCACCTCGTCGAACCAAGGCCTGAGGCGGCAGTGTTCGAGGATCAGGAAGTTCGGCATGCAGAGCGCGGCGTGCGCGCTGGCGGCCAGCGCTACCGGGCCGTAGGGATTGTGGGGCGCCATCAAAATGCCGTACACCTCGGCCCAGCTGGCGATCCGCAGCAGTTCGCCGATACCTCCGCAGTGCGACACGTCGGCTTGAATCACCGAGACGGCCGATCGCTCGATCCACTCGCGAAACTGCCAGCGGGTCATCAGGCGTTCGCCTGCGGCCACCGGCAGCCACGGGCAGGCTCGGCGCAGTTCCATCAGTCCGTGAGGCGCGTCCTGGTTGACGGGTTCCTCGAGGAACAGCAGGCGTGACCCGCGCGTGGCCGCCGCCAGTTCCTGCGCCGTGGTGGCCGAGAACAGGCCGCCGCAGTCGAGCATCAGGTCCACTCGATCGCCCACGGCCGCGCGCACCTGCTCCACGGCTTCCACGGCAGCGGACAGTTGCCGGCGCTCGTCGAACGGCCGCACCAGGTTGCCGGGACCGAACTTGAACGCATCGAAGCCCTCGGCCACCGCCGCCCGCGCCTCGTCGACCAGCGTTGGCAACCCCAGGTCGTTGCGCGCGTAGACCCGGACGCGGTCGCGGACGGCTCCGCCCAGCAGCCGATGGACGGGCAGCCCATAGGCCTTGCCGGCGATGTCCCACAGCGCCTGCTCGATGCCGCTCGCCGCGCTCGACGCCACCACACCGCCGCGCCACCAGAAACACCGCTGCATCTGCTGCCACGACTGCTGCACGCGCCGCGGGTCCTGCCCCACCAGCAGCGGCGCGAAGTGCTGCTCGACCATCGCCGCCACCGCCTGCTCGTGGTACTCCGTCGTCGCCTCGCCCACGCCCTCCAGCCCCGCGTCTGTCCGCACACGGACGAAGATCCAGTTGCGCGAAGGAGCGGCTCCGCCGGGACTCGGAACGCCCATGATATGGGCCTGGATGGAAGTGATCTTCATCGTCGGTGCGGCTTTCGTGGGCAGGCAACGCAGGTGGCAGCGATGCGGCTCGGTGCGCAACTCGCAGCCGTTTCTTACCTCAGCGAACGGTTTCCGGCGCACGGATCGGCCAGCGTCGATCGAGCAGGAACAGGATCACCGCGGCCAGCATCCCCAGCGCCACCGCCGCGACGAAGGGCATTGCGTAGGGTCGCGCGGCGGGGGACCCGGGAGTCCACCAGGCATCGGCCACCCAACAGTAGATCGTGCTGCTGAATCCGGCCATCGTTACCGAGAGGCCAATGGCCGTCGACCGCAGGTGACTCGGCATGTGCTCGGAAAGATATCCCGTGTAAGCCCACCGAATGAACTGCCGGAAGAACTCGTACACGGCCACGGCCACGAACAGCTGGCCGCTCGCATCGGCCAGCCCGATCCCCAGCGCGGCCGTCGAGAAGGCCACCAGGATCCCCACCCCGACCAACCCCGACGCACGCCGCCCCGCCAGCAACCCCACCGCCCAGCCTCCCGGCAGCCACATCAGCGTCTTCACCAGGCTGAGCCAGATCCAGCCTTCATCCTGGGCCCCGGACTTCAACCCCAGAACCTCGGCGCGATACGGAAGGAATTGATTGGAAGCCTGCACCAGCGGACCTCCGAGCACGCACAGCGTCAGGACCAGCATCCAGAACTTGGGAGTACGCAGCAGCCGGCGCAGATCGGTCATCGTCTGCTGCCAGTTCGGCGCTGCGTCCTGGTCGAACGCGCCGGGGTACTGGCCATAGAGACCAATGGCGAGCCCCGACGCGAGCGTCGCGAAACCGACGAGCACGAAGATACCTTGGAAGTCGTCGACCCCGGGGCTGGACTGCATCGGCGACAGGTTCAACAACCGCCGCGCCGACTCGTGGAACTCTCCTCGCAAGCATAACGAAGCCAACTCCGGACGATACACGATCAACCGCCCGAGAATCGGTCCCATCAAGCTGCCCAGCCCGAGCGCGCCGAGCATGCACGCATTGGCCTTTCCCTTTTTTTCCGGCGGCACCATCTGCGCGAGCGACACGCCGGCGATCCAGACGAGTGCTCCCGTGAAGCCCTGCCAGAGCGCAAGGACACAGACTAGCGAAGCCGAGGGCTGCAGCATCATCAGCGGACTGATGATGACCTTGCCCAACAAAGCCAGCGACCAGACGGTCCGTTCCCCGAACCGCCGCGAGAGCAGTCCCGACAGCACAGGTCCGAAACAGAAGGGAATGATCTGGTACTTCACCACCTGAGACCACATGTTCTCCGGATAGTAGCCGGCACGGACGTTGTTGACGGCGCTGAAGTAGAGCGGCAGCGCGTAGTCGAGCACGGCCACCAGGAAGAATCCGGCCACGGCGGCCGGTACGATGACAGGCAGCCGAGCAGTTCCCGGCATGGGGAACGCCCCCGCAGCCGGGTCGGGCAGGTTCGCGCGCGAATCCCGCGCATCCGATGTCCCGTTCATGCCATCTCCTAGCTGCCATTGTCCACAGAACCTGCCAGCAACCGCTCCTCGCAGGCCGGCCTTCCTGCCCGACGGCTTCCCGCCGACCAACGACCCGCGCCGCGTGCCCCTGGCGAGCAGGCTCCCCATCCTATACCATCGCGGGCCGCCGGTTGGCGAGCGTCCGACCTGCGTCGCCCCCAATGCGTCGCGAGCCGTGATGATAATCTCCCACCGACCGCGACCCTATCCGACGTCCATCTCCGCCCCCCCATCCCGCGAGGTTAACGTGCCCAAGCTGCTTCTCCAACTCCTGGCCACGATGGTCATGTTCGCGTGTGCGATAGCTCACGGCCAAAGTCCCCCCCGCCCCAACATCCTCGTCATCATGGGGGATGATATCGGGTACTGGAACCTGAGCGCCTACCACCAGGGCATCATGGGCTACCAGACTCCCCATATCGACCGCCTGGCGCGCGAGGGAGGCCAGTTCATGACCTACTACGCGCAGCAGAGCTGCACGGCGGGACGCTCGGCCTTCATCACCGGACAGCTTCCCTTTCGCACGGGACTTTCCAAAGTCGGACTCCCCGGCGCCGACCTCGGACTCCGCAAGGAGGACCCAACGATCGCCGAACTTCTCAAGCCGGTCGGTTACATGACCGGCCAATTCGGCAAAAACCACTTGGGCGACAAGGACGAGTTCCTGCCGACGAATCATGGCTTCGATGAGTTCTTCGGGAACTTGTACCACCTGAACGCGGAAGAAGAACCGGAGAACTCCGACTATCCCCCGTCGCCCGAGTTTCGCAAGAAGTTCGGGCCGCGAGGCGTCATCCGTTCCTATGCCGGTGGCCGAATCGAGGATACCGGGCCTCTCGATAAGAAGCGCATGGAGACAATCGACGAGGAGGTGCTGGCAGCCACGAAAGACTTTTTGAATCGGGCAAAGAGTTCTGGCAAGCCGTTCTTCTGCTGGTTCAACACCACCCGCATGCACAACTTCACGCACGTCAAAAAAGAGAACCTCGGCAAGTCCGGGCTTGGCTTCTATGCGGACGGCATGGTGGAGCACGATGCGCTGGTGGGCCAGTTGCTCGACTACGTGGACCAGCTGGGTGTGGCCGAGAACACGATCGTCCTGTACCTCACGGACAACGGTCCGATGGTCTGCCTGTTTCCCGACTCTGGTACCACGCCTTTCCGCGGTGAGAAGAACACCAACTGGGAAGGAGGCTGGCGGACGCCCGCCTTGATCCGCTGGCCCGGCAAGGTGAAACCCGGCACGCGATATGCCGGCATGGTTGCCGGCGAGGACTGGATGCCGACGCTGCTGGCCGCCGCGGGCGTTGAGAACATCAAGGAGAAACTCCTGCAGGGCCACCAGGCGGGCAACACCGTCTACAAGGTCCATCTCGACGGTTACGACCAGACGTCGTACCTCACGGGCCAGACCGCCAAGCGCCCGCGGCGCGAGTTCTTTTACTTCAGCGACGATGGCGATCTGCTCGCGCTGCGCTTCGATCGCTTGAAGGTACACTTCATGATCCAGGAGGCCACGGGCATCGACGTCTGGCGGCGACCCTTCACGCGACTGCGGGCTCCGATCTTCTTCGATCTGGAGATCGACCCGGGTTAACGGGCGCAGGAAGGCATGGGCTACGACGACTGGTGGTATCGGCGTTCGTACATGGCCATTCCCATCCAACAGATGGTGGGCAAGACGCTGGCCAGTTTCGCGACGTTCCCGCCACGGCAGAAGCCCGCCAGCTTCACGATCGACGACGCAATCGAAGCGCTGAGCCGCAACGCGTCGGGCACCGGTAACAAGTAGTGACGCATCATCAAGGCGTCGAGACCTGGGCTATCCGGCCAAGCTGCGCGAATACGCGCGCTGGCCGGGACAGTGCCAGCGCGTCTTGAGCAGCGCCTGCTGCTCATCTTCGGTCACATACAGCGTTTGAAAATCACTGCCTCCAAAGACGACGTTCGTGCAGCCGACTCCGCCAACCGGAATCGTCGCGGCCAGCGTGCCGTCCGCGCGCAGCACCTGCAGGCGGCCGGAGCCATGCAGGGCGACCAGCAGGTTGCCTTCGCTGTCGAAGGCCATGCCGTCCGGATAGTGGTCCGGAAACTCATGGAACAACGACGCGGGTCCAAGTCGCCGGCCTTCGTCCTCCAGCGCGTAACGCCAGATACGATGAGTCCAGCTTTCGGCCACCAGCAGGAAGCGACCGTCGGCCGTCATCGTGATGCCGTTGGGAAAGAGCAGCCCATCGACCAGGCGCGTGGCGACGGGGGCGCGTAAGTCTTCGCGGTTGTGATTCCCGTGAGCCTTGCCCGGACCGCCAAGCAGCCCGGCAAGATCGACGCGCAAGACCTGCCCAGGTTCGTGCAGCACCAGGCCAGGATCGGTCAGGTAGACGACTCCCGAGGGAGTGCAGCAGAGGTCGTTGGGTCCCAGCAGGGGACGGCCCTCGCAGTGCGTCAGCAACTCATCGCACAACCCGGCCTCCCGCGCGCGAACATCTTGGGGGGCCCAGCTACTCCGGGGCACCCGCAGCAGCGCGGGTCGTTTCGCATCCGCAACCAGCAGGTCGCCGGAGACCAGCGTCACGACGGCCTGCGGCTTGCCCTCCGTCTGCAGCACCTCCGTGACCCGGCCGAACGGATCGACGCGCATCACCCGTCCCGTCCAGCGACTGACGAGCAGCACGCTGCCGTCCGCGGCCACCGCCGGCCCCTCGGGTGACACGATGCCTTGAGCCACCACCGTCCACCGGACGTCGGCCTCCTGGGTTGCGAGTCGAGCACTCATGATGTTTCTCCTTCGCGATCGTCTCCCGCCGAGTGATGCAAGCTGTCGCCAAATGATGCAAGGCGGTGGAGAGTTGGATGCGTTCGACGTAGACGGGTACCGACGGCCGTTTTGCCTCGTTATGATGGCGGGTCGCGTGGCCACTGCTTGATGAGTTGAAGCCGCTGATGAGTGGAAACCGCGAGGTCACGACCGAAGCGTTGCGATTATGGCCGGCTGCAGGCTGCGGCGACAACCGCGCGTGGGCTTGGTTGGAGCCAAACAAGCCCCACGGTGTAGCCGCTCCAGCGCCGCTTAGTCCCTCGGATAGTCCCTCGGAAAACCTCCAGACAGGAAATCGATCCATGGAACGCATCGTGGTGACGGGCGCCAAGGGCGGAACGGGACCCACGATCGTGCGCGTGCTCCGCGAGGCGGGCTATCGAGTCCTGGGCGTGGACCTCAAGCCGTGCGGAGCGTGGGAGCAGGACTACCGCCAGGTGAACCTGGAGGATGGGGCCGGCGTGCACGATGCGCTGGCGGGCGCGGACGCCGTCGTGCACTTTGGCAGCCTGCCCACCGACTCCTGGACATCCTGGGAAACGGCTTATCGCAACCTGTCGCTGGGCGGATACCACGTCCTGCAGGCCGCGGCCAACCTGCGAATTCCTCGGGTGCTGCTCGCCAGCAGCCCGATGGTCTATGGCGACTTCCGCCGCGCGCCTTACCTGCCGATCGACGAACTCGTTCGCCCGCAGCCCGATGGCATCTACGGCGCGGTCAAGGAGCACCTCGACAACCTGGCCGGTCACTACGCGCGTTGGCACGGCCTTCGCATCGCGTCGTTTCGACCGCAGCGCATCGTCTACGAACGCTCCTACGAGTGGCGTTTCCGCCGCTTCACAGAGGACGAAGGCGCGGCGGCCGACCAGCTCTGGTCTTACATCGATGCCCGCGACGTCGCCTCGGCGTGCCTCGCTTGGTTGCGATCCGACCTTGGCGGCTTCGAAATCTTCAACCTGGCGGCCGACGATGTCTGCGTCGACGTTCCCACACGCGACCTGCTGAAGCGACACTACCCGCAGGTCAGCGACGTTCGAGGGGATCTGGAGGGTTACGCCGGCCTGATCGACATTTCCAAAGCCCGGCGGCTCCTCGGCTGGTCGCCTGCCCACCGATGGCGGGACATGGAGGCCGAAAGTCGACGCGAGGGCTATACGGCGTCGGGGCCGGTTTAGTGCCCGACGGTCCCCTCGAGGCGAAACGACGCCTCGGCCCTCAACGTCCCACAGGTCGCATCTCCGCGTCCAGCGATCGAAACGCGAAGGCCCTCGCGTCGAGCCACCCCCTCTTTTTTCGGTCGCCAACCTCCCAAAGGATATTCCTCCAAGGTCGGCCCTTGATTAGACTTGGGGTCCAGACGGCAACGTCGTCTCCCCGCCCCAAACTCCCCCTCCCCTGAACCTTGCCGTGTGCCCGCCCTCTCGCTGCGAACGCCACACCCGTCCACGCCCAGGCGTCCTCGGGTGTCGCCTGTCGCATTGGCGCGTCGCACCCCGGTGAGTGTCCGGATTGAGGTAACCATGGCCGACCGCGACCTTCGATCGATCGAGTATCGACGAGCGTACCGGGCCTGCTCGCCGCGCCGGGATCCCGCAGCTCTTCCCTACGTGTGGGCCTCGAGCCCCGTGCTCTTCACCATCGCCCTGTCGGCGAGCCTTCTCCTGCTCGCGCCGCGCACGGTCTCTGCCCAGGAGCCGTCGGCCAGTGCGGCAAGCGGTTCGATGGCGGCGGAGGATTTCTTCGAACAGCAGATTCGTCCGCTACTCGTCTCGCAGTGCGGCGACTGCCATGGTGCGGACGAACCTTCGGGTGGACTGGACTTGTCGAGCCGCCAGCGGTTCCTGCAGGGCGGCGATTCCGGACCCGCGGTCCGGCCACGCGATGTGGAGGGAAGCCTGCTGGTCCAGGCCGTGCGGCAGCAGGGTGATCTGCGCATGCCACCGGATAGTCGCTTGGATGAAGAGCAGGTCCAGTTGCTGGAGCGATGGGTGGCCGAGGGAGCGACTTGGCCTGAGTCGTCGGCGGCCTCTCCGGAAGGCGTGCGCGGCGACGCAGCTGCCCACGAATCTGGCCGCCGCAAGGGCGCCGACCACTGGGCCTTCCAACCGCTGCGTCGTCCGCAGGTTCCTCACGGGAGCGACGCAGAGGCCGTCCAGACGCCAATCGACGCATTCCTGCGGAAAACGCTGCGGGAGCGGGGCCTGCAGGCGTCGCCGGCGGCCGATCGCCGCACGCTGATGCGCCGCGTCACCTACGACCTGACCGGCTTGCCGCCGCGCGCCGATGCAGTCGACGCGTTCATCACCGATCCCGATCCGCTGGCCTACGAACGCCTCGTCGATCGCCTGCTCGCCTCGCCCCAGTACGGCGAACGCTGGGCTCGTCTCTGGCTCGATCTAGCCCGCTACGCCGACACGAAGGGCTATGTGTCGGGTCCCGAGGAACGCTACTTCAGCCAGTCGGACAGCTATCGCGACTGGGTCATCGACGCCTTCAATCGCGACCTGCCCTACGATCGGTTCCTGGAACTGCAGATCGCCGCCGACCAGATGGACATCGCGGCACCGGGACGAGGCCAACCGAACGACCTGGCCGCCATGGGATTCCTCACGCTTGGTCGCCGGTTTCTGGGGGTTTCCCACAACATCATCGACGATCGCATCGACACGCTTACGCGCAGCACCATGGGCCTGTCGGTCAGTTGCGCTCGTTGCCACGACCACAAGTACGATCCGATCCCCACATCCGAATATTATGGGCTTTATGGCGTCTTCCAAAACAGCCTGGAACGCCCGGCCATCGCTCAACTTCCCGCGCGGGAGGATGCAGCGTACAGCGAGTTCCTGACGGAACTGGAAAAGCGGCAGCAGAAGCTGCGCGAGACGCTCGCCGAGAAACGTCGCGAGGCATCCGACCGCGTGCGCAGCCGAACCACGGACTATCTGTTGGCACAGACCGAACTGGGCCGCTACCCCGACGAAGGCTTCGGCCAAGTGCTGGGGCCCAACGATCTCTTCCCCGCCTTCGTGCGGCGGTGGAGCTATTTCCTGAAACAGGCCGGCAAGCGTCAGGATCCGATCTTTACGGCGTGGCACCGATTCGCCGCGTTGCCGGCGGAAGAATTCTCCACAACCTCCGCCGACGTCTGTCGCGAACTGCAGGCCGCTTCCGGCGACACCGTTCATCCTCGCGTGGCTGCCCTGTTCGTCGCACCCCCGACCGACATGCGGGAGGTGGCCGGCCGGTATGGAAGGCTGTTCGCGGAGGTGCTCGCGACAACGAGCGCGACGCAAGACCCGGCCGCCGACGGGGCGGCACCCCCGGAGGGCGACGCCTCGAGGAGTCCGCAGCAGCAAGACGGCATCGCGACGCCCGATGAAGCGGCGTTACGGGAGGTGCTCTTTTCCTCGCAGGGCCCGTGTGAAGTACCCGACGAGCCGTTCGTGAACATCGCGTTTTATTTTGAGCGGGCGACCCGCGAAGCGATATGGACACTGCAGGCCGACGTGGACCGCTGGTTGCGTCAGTCGCCGTCCGCGCATCGCGTGGCCGTGGTACTGGAGGACCGGGCGACCCTGCGCGAGCCGCATGTCTTCCGACGGGGCAATCCGGCCAACCCGGGAGACGAAGTCCCGCGGCGTTTCCTGTCGGTCATCACCGGGCCCGAAGCGCCGCCGTTCGCGAAGGGCAGCGGCCGGCTGGAACTGGCACGCCACATCACCGACCCCGACAATCCGCTCACCGCACGCGTCTGGGTCAATCGCCTTTGGATGCACCACTTTGGCACGGGCCTCGTCAACACACCGAGCGACTTTGGCGTGCGCGCCGAACGTCCCAGCCACCCCGAACTGCTGGATTGGCTGGCGTCCCAGCTGATCGCCCATGCCTGGAACGCAAAGCCGCTGCAGCGGATGATCGTGCTCTCCGCCGCCTATCGCCAAAGGTCCACCGCGTCTCCCGAGGATCCTCGCGCAATGCTCGCCCAGGAACTCGACCCCGACAACCGACTGCTATGGCGAATGAACCCGCGAAGGCTCTCGTTCGAGGAACTCCGCGACTCGTTGCTTGTGGCGTCGGGCGATCTGGACCTGCAGATCGGCGGGCTGGCGCGGGAGCTGTTCACGACCAAGGATCTCAACCGGCGTCGAACGCTCTATGGAATCGTGGACCGTCAGAACCTGCCCGGTGTCCATCGCGTGTTCGACTTCGCGAACCCGGACTTGCACATCCCGCAGCGTTCCGAGACCGCGATACCGCAGCAGGCGTTGTTCGCCCTGAACCATCCGTTCGCCGTGGCTCGTGCCCGCGGGGCCGTTGCACAAACGTGCGCCTCCGAAACCCGGGCCGCAATCGCAAGGCACGCTGCCGCAACGCTCGATCCGTTATCGGCCGACGCGACATCGGCCGATCCCGAGCGAATCCGCCGCCTGTATCGTGTCATCCTCGGTCGCAACCCGACGTCCGCGCAGCTCGCCAAGGCCCAGGACTTCCTAGCCCTCGCTCCACCGCTTCCCTCCACCGACGCCTCCGCCGCACGTACCCCGTCGCGGGACTGGATCTACGGGTATGGAGCGTTCCATCCGGCATTGGAGCGGCTGGAGGGTTTCCAGGAGTTGCCACACTTCGACGCCGACGGCTGGCGTTCGTTGTCGGGGCATCTCGGTGGTGCGCACCTGACGGCCCAAGGCGGCGATGCGGGCAACGACTATCGCTGGGCGTTGGTTCGTCGCTGGACTTCCCCGCGTGACCAGACGATACGCATTGAGTCGCGTCTGAAGCACGACGCCAAGTCCGGCGACGGCCTCCTCGGCCTGATCCGCAGCCCGCGCCTCGGAAACCTCGCGGGTGGCCAGGCGAAGGGCCAGGAACTCGCCCTGGATGTCGGCCCGCTGTCCGTCCAAGCGGGAGATGTGATCGATTTTGTGGTCTATTGCCAGGCCGACGGAGACAACGACGCTTTCCAGTGGGCTCCCGTGATACGCGGATCGGTGGGAGCCGACGAATCCGCCCAGATCGTCTGGGACGCCGCCGTCGACTTCAGCGGACCGGTAGAGATGCCCCTCGATCCCTGGCAACAACTGGCCCAGATCCTGATGATGTCGAACGAGTTCATGTTTGTGGATTAGAGTGACAACGAGACCCGATCTGATGTCCGCGTCCGCAGGAGAACCCTCATGAACCACTCGCCCCAGGTAGCTTCGCCCGCCGCGGTGGGCCGCCGGGAGTGGCTGCAGCGTGCCGGCATGGGCATGGCGGCCGTGGCACTGCCGCAGTTGCTGGCGGATGCAGGCGAGTCGGGACTCGCCCCTGCGGCCCACTTCGCTCCGCGCGCCAAACGAGTGATCCATTTCTTCCTCAACGGCGGTCCCTCCCAAGTCGATACCTTCGACCCGAAGCCAATGCTGGCCCGCTACGATGGCCGTCCGCTGCCCGAGACCCTGACCACCGAGAGCAAGACGGGCGCGGCGATGGCTTCGCCGTTGCCGTCTCCCAAATACTGCCAGACCGGTCTGGGAGGCAGCGACATGTCTCTCCGGACGGCGGCACACGCCGACGACCTGGCCGTCATCCGTTCGATGTATGCCCAGGTCCCTAACCACGAACCTTCCCTGATGCTGATGAACTGCGGCGACTCCGTCCAGCCGCGGCCCAGTGTCGGCGCGTGGGTCATGTACGGACTCGGTTCAGAAAACCGCAACCTGCCCGGCTTCGTCGCCATGTGTCCCAGCGGCTATCCGCTGAAAGGCACCGAGAACTGGCAGTCCGGATTCCTGCCGGGAGCCTTCCAGGGCACGTTCGTCGATCCGTCCCACCGCCAGATCGAACGTTTGATCGAAAACATCCACAGTCCCTACGCGCCTCGCGATACCCAGCGACGGCAGCTAGATCTGCTCTCGGAACTGAACCGCGAACATCGCCAACAGCGTACCGACCCGCGACTCGACGCGCGCATCGAATCGTTTGAACTGGCCTTCCGCATGCAGGCCGAGGCATCGGAGGCGTTCGACATCACGCGTGAACCACAGTACATCCTCGACATGTACGGCGATGGCGTGCATGGCCGCCAAACCCTCATCGCGCGCCGCTTGGTCGAACGCGGCGTACGCTACGTGCAGCTCTGGCATGGCCCCGCCCATCCCTGGGACAGCCATTCGGAGCTGGAAGCCAACCATCGGCAGCTGGCCGGGGAGCTGGACCAGCCGATTGCCGCGTTGCTTGCCGACCTCAAGCAGCGCGGCATGTTCGAGGACACGCTGGTCATCTGGGGAGGCGAATTCGGGCGCACGCCAACCGTCGAACTGACCGTCGAGGGCAAGGCCATGGCCGGACGCGACCACAACCACTATGGCTTCAGCGTCTGGCTGGCGGGAGCCGGCGTGCGCGGGGGCACCGTCCACGGCTCCACCGACGAGTTCGGTTTCAAGGCCCAGGAAAGTCCTGTCAGCGTGCACGACCTGCACGCCACCATCCTGCACCTGCTGGGCCTGGACCACGAACGCCTGACGTATCGCTACGCCGGTCGCGACTTCCGCCTCACCGATGTCCACGGCCGCGTCGTCCGCGAAATCCTCGCCTGACCCCCACGCGAGACAACGGCCTCAGTCGCCTCAGAACGCGTCTCGCGTGATGCACTTTCACAAGAACCCTACGGCAGGTTCACCACATTCAGGCCCTTGTCCAGCGGATCGCTGGTGCCGCCGTCGCCATCCTCAAGCACGAAGCGGATCGTGCGCGAAGAACTCGCCGACACCGCGCCCGCCACGCGGAACGTGATGTTCCGGATCAGGGCCTGCACCGCCACCGGCGTGGCACTCGCGCCGAGCGACACCACGAGGCTCGTGCCCCCGCTGCCACCCGTTGCCGTGCCGATCGACACGCCGCCGTAGGTCACCGTTCCCAGCGAATAACCGATCTGACCTGCCGCGATCCCCACGTTCCGGATCTCCAGCAGATCGTCCAGCGTGCCGCCGGAAAACAGGGAGACCGTCAAGCGACCGCCCGCGAAGTCCGGCGAGTCGACGTCCTGCAACGTCGCGGTACTCGTCACCAGCACCGCAGCCGCCGCCTCGGTGTACGATACCAACGCAGTCGACGAATCCGCCAGCACGCTCGCGTCGTTCACCGCCGTCACCGCCACCGTGCGCGTCTTCGCCACGCTCGTGCCGCCATCGCCGTCCGTCTCCACGAAGCTCACCACCCGGTTCGTGCTCGTTGGATTGTCCCCCGTGTTGTGGAACCCGACACGACGGGCCACCAACTTAACTAACGCCGGGGTCGCATTCGTGTTCCAGGTGATCGTCAACGGGCCGTTGGAAGTGAAACCGCCCGCGTACGTCCCCACCACCACGCCGCCCACCAGCACGCTGGTTCCCGACAGGCTCACCTGACCCACGCCCGTACCCTCCGACAGGATCGTCAGCCGGTCCGTTGCCACGCTCCCCGAGGCGAAAGAAACCCGCAGCGTACCGGCCGCGAAATCCGGCGAATCGGGGTCGGACACGACCATTCCCGCATCCACCACGATCGGCCCGCCGTTCTCCGTGTAGGAAACCGTTCCCGCCGTCGGCGTCATAAGCGGAACGTCGTTCACCGCCGTCACGTTCACTGTCTTCGTCTTCGCTGCGCTCGTACCGCCATCTCCGTCCGACACCACGAAACGCACCACCCGTGCACCGCCGGTCGGATCGTCGCCAATGGCCTGGTAGGCAACCGCCTTCACCAACGCCTGCACCGCCGCCACCGTCGCACTCCCATTGAAGGTCACGGTCAACTGCGAATTATCCGTGAACCCACCGCTCAGGGTGCCGATCGCCACGCCGCCAAACGTCACCGTACTGCCAGACACGCCGATCCGACCGGCGGCGATGCCCCCGTTGAGAACCAGCAGGCGATCGGTCGCCTGTGCTCCGGAAGCGAACTGGACGACCAGCGTACCGGTGTCGAAATTGGAGGAATCGGGGTCGGCAACAACGGCGCTCGAGTCCACGGCTCGTGCGACTGCGTTTTCGGTGAAGGGAGTGGCCGCGGCCGCGAGAGTGATGACGGGCGCGTCATTCACCGGCGTTACGACCACCGGTCGAGCCACCGCGAGCGAGGTTCCGCCGTCACCGTCCACGACCACGAAACGCACGCTCCGTGTTACCGCGGTCGGGTTATCCCCGGCGTTCGAGAACGTGACACGACGGGCCACTGCCTGCACGGCCGCAGGTGTGGCATTGACGTTGAGCGAGACTACGAGCGGCGAATTGCTGGTGACACCGCCCGACAGGGTGCCGATCGCAACGCCCCCATACAGCACCGAAGTGCCTGCCAACCCCACCTGCCCTGGCCCGCTGCCTTCGGCCGCAAGGGCCAGTCGATCGGTCGGAACGGCCGCATTCGCGAACGACACGGTCAAGCTTCCCAATTCCAAATTCGATGAATCGGCGTCGGTGATCACGATCTCCGGATCGACCACTAGCGCCGGCGCATTCTCCAGGTAGGCTCGATCGCCCGCGGACACGGCCACCACCGGCCGATCGTTCACGGGAGTCACTCCGACACTGCGAAGGACAGGCACACTGCTCTCCCCGACGGCATCCGTCAGCACGAGACGTATCTGCCGCACGGCGGCCGTCGGATTGTCTCCTGCGTTCGCAAACGCCAGTCGTTTCACCAGCGCGTTCAGGGCCGCCACCGTCACCGCTCCCTCCAAGGCGATCGTCAACGGCGAGGCCTCGGAGGTCCCGCCGTTCCAAGTTCCCATCGAAACTCCGCCATAACTGATCGTGTTGCCGACGACACCGATCTGGCCGGCAAGCGTTCCCTGGTGAACGACGGACAGCCGATCCTCGGGTTGGCCACCCGCGGCGAAATCGACCACCAACAGCCCACCGCCATAATTTGTTGTATCCGCGTCCACCACGGTTCCCGCTCCGTTGAACAGGGACGCGGCGGCATTCTCCGCGTAGTTCAAGGCCGTCGCGGGGACCGCAAGCACCGCCGGCACGCCGCCCAGGTCCTCGACGGAAATCGTTAGTGGCTGGTCAAACCACAGGCCTTCCGCATCGGTGGCGCGTACCGTGACGCTGTAGCTGGCCTTAGTTTCGAAGTCGAATCGCGCGGCTGTCTTTAATGCGTTCCCTGCGACGGAGAAGTGGGCGACGTCCCCGCCCACGAGGGCGTACATAAAGCTGTCGACGGCGTCCGGATCCAGCGTCGACAATTGCCCAACCGTAGTGCCCGCAGGTCCATTCTCCGCAACGCTGGCCGCCGACAGGGCGACACCGGTCGGCGATTCATTCACATCCGTGACGGAAATCGTCAACACCGTCTCCGCAACCGTCACGCCAGAGACGCTCGAACGCACGGTGACGCCGTAGCTCGCCTTCGCCTCGAAATCGACGGCAACGGCTGTGGCAAGCGTGCTGCCAACCACTTGGAACGCTGCAACGTCTCCGCCTACGAGCGCGTAGTCGAAAACGGTGCCTGCCGGCCACGAAGACTCCGTCGACAACGTCCCCACCGAAGTCCCGGCCACGGCATTCTCCGCGATCGTCGCCCCGGTAATCGTCACCTGCGAGGGCGTCACGATGGTTGGCTGCACCTGGACCGCGAGCGTCCTGTCGACGCTCAATCCCCCTCCATCGGTCGCCCGGACGACCACGCTGTACGAAGACTTCGCGGCATGGTTCAAGAGCACGGCCGTCTGCAGGTCGCTTCCAGATAGCCCGAAGCTGGCCGCATCCCCGCCCACCAGCGAGTAGCTCCAGCTATCCCCCGAGTCCGGATCGGTCGCCGACAGCGTGCCGACCGTAGTCCCCACCGACGCCGTCTCGTCAACGGAGCCGCCGGACAGGCTGACGTCGGTCGGTGCCTCATTGACGTTCGTGACGCTGATGGTGAACGCTTTGTCAAGAATGAATCCTGCGGAGTCCGTCGTACGGACCGTCACGGTAAACGAGTTAACCAACTCGAAGTTAAATACGGCCGCCGAACGCAAGACTGTCCCATCGATCGCGAACTGCGTGACATCACCGCCAACCAACGAATAAGTGAACGTATCTCCTGCGGTCGAATCGGTGGTGGACAGGTTCCCAACGGCCGTGCCGACGATCGCGTTTTCGGGCAGCGAACTGCCGGAGATTCCGATGTCGCTGGGAATCCCACCGACGCTCAGCACGGTGATCGTAAACGCTTGGTCGAAGAAAAGCCCCGCCACGTCGGTCGATCGAACGACCACGGTGTAGGACGACTTCGTGGCATAGTCAAAAGCGACGGCGGTCTGCAACGACCCACCCGCAATTACGAAGGCTGCCGTGTCGCCGCTCAGGAGCTGATAGGTATGACTGTCGCCGACATCGGGGTCCGAGGTGGTGAGAGCGCCAACGCTTGTGCCGGCTGGCAATCCTTCCAGCACGGTCGTGCCCGAGAGCGCGATGACCGTCGGCGTTTCATTCCCATTGGTGACGGCCACGCTCAGCACCCGGTCGAACGTCAGCCCACCCGCATCGGTCGCCCGTACGGTCACGGTATACGTCGACTTCGTCTCGAAATCGAACGCCCCCGCCGACAACAGCACCCCGCCCACCACCGAAAAACTGGCGATGTCGCCCGCCACGAGACTGTACGACACGACATCTCCGGCGTCCGGATCGGTCGCCGAGAGCGTGCCGATGGCCGTGCCAGCCGCCGAGTTCTCCGGCACCGTGCTGCTCGTGATCGCAATGGCTGTCGGCGGTTCATTCACGTCCGTGACCGAAAGCGTGAACACGCGACTCACGGACAGCCCACCTGAATCGGTGGAACGAATCGTCACGCTGTAGCTTGACTTCGCCTCGAAATTGAGCGGCACGGCCGTCCGCAGGCTCCCCGCCACAATCGAGAAACTGCCGACGTCGCCTGCCACGAGGGCGTACGTCGTCACGCCTGCGCCGTCTGGGTCCACCGTGGCTAGAATGCCGACCGTCGTGCCAGCCGCGGCATTTTCCGCTACGCTACTCGCGGAGAGACTGATATCCGTGGGCGCTTCATTGACGTTCGTGACGAGGATAGTCAAGGTCGAGTCCACCGCGAGCCCGCCCGCGTCCGTGGACCGTACGACCACGCTGTAGGACGATTTCGTCTCGAAATTCAGGGCCACCGCGGTCTTCAAGAGTGACCCTACCAGCGTGAATGCAGCCGTGTCGCCGCCCACCAGCGCGTAGGTGAATGTATCGCCAAAATCCGGGTCGATGGTCGTGATACCTCCCACCGTCGCGCCCACGATGGCGGCCTCCGACACTTGATTCAGCGACAACACCATCGACGTCGGCGCTTCGTTGACGTTCGTGACCGACACAAAGATCGACTTGTCCACGGAGAGTCCGCCGGCATCGGTGGCTCGCACCAGCAGCGTATAGCTGGCCTTCGCCTCGTAGTTGAAGCTGGCCGCGGCCTGCAGGCTGTTTCCGACGATCTGGAAGCTGGCGGAGTCTCCGCCCACCAGTGAATAGGAAACCGTGTCACCGGCATCCACATCCGCAGCCGACAGCAGTCCGACGGTTGTGCCGACCGGCTGGTTTTCCGCGACGGTATTTGCGCTAAGGCCGATGGACGTGGGCGCTTCATTGACGTTCTGCACGCCAATGGACAGCGTCTTATCGAAAAATGCTCCCCCCGCATCCGTCGATCGCACCACCACGGTGTAAGTGGCCGTCGACTCGAAGTCAAAGATCGACGAAGTCCGCAGCGTATTCCCGACCACTTGGAAGGCCGTGGCGCCGCTGACCAGCGAGTAAGTGAACGAATCTCCCACGTCCGGGTCGACGGTACCGAGCGTGCCAACAACCGTTCCCGTCGCGCTGTTTTCGAGCACCGTATTCGCGCTGAGGGTAACGTCCGTCGGACTGGCATTAGGTCCGGGCGTCTCGTGGCTGCCAAAGTGCGACGAGCGATGGATCTCGCCCTCCAGCAGGTCCTCGAATCCGTAGCCGTTGCCGGGAACAGGCGTTCCGATCACCACCGGGATGGACCCCATGACCACATTGGTGCCTGCGCGGACGAACTGAAGATCGAACCGATGCGGCACCCCATCCCCGGTGATCTCGATGTCAAAGGTCGCCGTCTGCCCCGAGGTAATGGCCGCCAGCGTACCGGTGTAGTTGGTCAGGCGCACGCGAGGATCCGAAGCCCGCACGGTGATATCGACCGCCACCGTGGTGGCTGCATTACGAATCGCGCTAACCACACCGTCCGCGACGCTCGCGGCAAATCCGGTGGCGATCTGGAAGTACAGCGGATCTCCCGGCGCGATCGGATCGGCCGTGCCGTTGGCGATGGTGACGCTGGAACGATTGACGGCCCCCGTCAGCAGCGAGAGGGCTTCCAGGCCCTGACGCGGATCCTGGGTGGCCACGGCGTTCGTGCCCAAGCCGATCACCAGGGCGCCCAGCGCGTTCAACGCCGTCACCGTCTCCTGCAGGCCAGCGCCGTAGCTGAACGGCGTCGAGGCACGCCCCGTCTGCGTCAATTGCGATACAGGCAGAGTGTACCCGGCCACTCCGGTTACCGAGGTCTCTCCTTTCGGCTGGTAGGCAAAGCCGACGTCGGTCGCCGTGAGGATCACCGGCAGCGCTCCTGCGCGAAACCCGGCTCCGCCCAGCGATCCGGACGCTGGCAACACCGAACTGGTCGGGTCCGGCAGGAACGAGGAGAACGGCGGCACGTCGCCGCTAGTTCCCGGGTTAAGCTGCGTCTGCGCCATCCCGGCCGCTCCGCTGTCGAGCAGCGATCCATTGTTGTTTCCATCAAAGCCGCGCCCGGTGACCACCTGGTAGAGCGCTTCGATGTCCGTTTCCGGAGCATCGCCGCCGTAACCGGGCGTGGTTCGGTCGAGGGCTGCCTGAATCGCCGTCTGGTATCCGGGCGTAGAGGCGCTCACGATCGGCTGGTTCAAAATGAACGGCCGGCCGGTCGCAAACTCCGAGGCGAAGTTCGCATACTCCTCGAATCGCCCCACGCCAAACGCCAGGTCCGCACCCGGCAGCGAGGCCTGCAACTGCGTCATGATGGCAGGAAAAGCGGCTCGGACGATCGGACTGTTCCCGACAAAACTGCCGGTATCATCGAAAAGCAGAAAGACGTCGACCAGGTCCGTCAGCGCGCCGGTCAGGGGCAAGGTCAGCGACACCAACTGCCGGTGCGTCGCGCCGGCTGCCAAGCTGACCTCAATACTCCTGGGCGTCACCAGTCCCACCGGCGCGTTGCTGGTGCCACTGGGCCACAGCGTTCCGCCCACGGTCTGGGGATAAGAAGAGTTGCGTCCCGAGCCCACGACCTGCCGGACCACGTAGGCTCCCGGCGACATTCCCACGAAAGAATAAGAACCGTCCGACCCCGATACGGTCGTCGGCTCATCGGCGTCCATCAGATCGTCGCGATCCAGGTCCACGAACACCGTCACTCCGCTTCGCACCGACTCACCCGTGTCATACACGTGGTTGCGATTCAGATCGTCGAAGCAGGTGCCATGGATCTCATTCGCCCGATACCACGCGGCCGTATCCACGCCGGTTCGGACATCGGTGGCGGCGATGGTCACGGAATGGACCAACTGGTCGGCCGGCGTGGCCGAGAAATTCTCGGCCAGTACCACGCGCACCGGGTAGGTACCGCTGCCAAGGTGCGTGAATCCGTACGTGCCCGCCTCATCAACGGCGGGAGTATAGAACTGGTCGACCGAAGAGCTCTGTGATTGCTCACCCGCGTCCAACAACCCATTGTTGTTCACATCCAGGTAGACGGTGGCTCCCACGACCCCGGGCTCCCCCGTGTCGCGAAGCCCGTTGCGGTTTCGATCAGCAAAGATGGTCCCGCGAATCACCCCCTCCAGCACCGCGAAGTTGCCGAAATCCTGCCCCGTCAAGTTCTGGTTGTTCCGCAGGACGAACGAACGTGACGCCAGCAGCGGATTCGTCGGACGCCAATCGGCCTGGACCACTTCCCGCACCGTGACCGTCCCAGGATTCACGCCGGTGATCGTGTAGGTTCCGGTGGCCGAAGTGGTCGCATTCGGCTCTCCTGCATCGAACAACCCGTTGTTATTGGAATCCACATAGACGACCCAGCCGGACAGTCCCTGGTCCAGAAAGCCTCCGACGGTCGTGTCGCGAATCGCGTTTCCGTTGCGATCGTGCCACACGGTGCCACTCACCGTGCCCGGGATGATCGTGGAGAGATCGAAGTTCGCGAAGTCGCGGGCGACGGCCTGCGTGCCGGATCGCACCACGACGGTTTGGCGGTCGCTGAAACCAAGCGTCGGCTCCCACCCCAGGGGCACCACCTCCACCACCGAATACGCTCCCACCTGCAGGTCAGGGAACGTATACGCGCCCGTCGCATCGGTCAGCGTCGTTGGTTCGCCCGCATCCTGCAGGCCATTCCGATTTCGATCGAGGTAGACCTGCCAGTTGGCCAGCGGCGGATCGAGCACCTCGCCAGTCAGCGTGTTGATGTCGCGAACACCATCTCCGAACCGATCGTGCCAGATCGTTCCGCGAATCGAGCCGTTCAGGATCGTGAAGGCACCGAACGACGGCATCGTCGTCGCGGCTCCGCTCAACACAATCGCCTCTCGCGTGGGATCGCTGCCTGGAGATGCGAACCAGCGGTCCGGCACGACGATGTGAACTTCCGGACTGCCCGGATCGACACTGATGAACTGATAACCGCCCTCCGTGTTGGACACAGTGACAGGTTCCGTCACGCCCTGAAGGCCGTCCTTGTTCAGATCGAGGAAAACGGTCCAGCCGGCCAGCCCCGGCTCCGTGAACGCACCCGTGGCAGGATCGATGGCTCGGACCCCGTTGTTATCCACGTCGTTGTAGATCGTGCCGACAATGGACCCCATCAGCGCGCTGTTGGTCCCGAAGTCCTGCACGCTGGTCTGCAACGGGACAACATCCACATTCTGGGAAGAGGAGTTCTGGCGCGTCGCCACCCAACCCGTGGGCATGTCGACGACGATTCGGTAGTTGCCGCCGGGGATATTCTGGAAGCGGTAGCGGCCGGTGGAGTCCGTCACGGAACTGGGTTCACCAGGATCTCGCAGGGAATTCTCGTTGCGGTCGACATAGACGGTCCAGCCAATTTGAGGTGGATCCGTGAACACTCCGGTGACCAGGTTTCCATCGCGCACGCCATCGCCGTCGAGGTCGTTCCAGACAACTCCCTCAATGTCGCCACCCGCGAAATTGAAGAAGTTCACCGTGGTGGTGCGACGCTCCTCCACTAGGGCGGAGCGACTCACCCGCGCCGTGGGACGCCACCCGGCCTGCACAATCTCCGCGACCGTGTATCGTCCCGCCTGCAGATTCGCGATCGCATATTCACCCCTCACGTCGGTCAACGCGGAGGGTTCTTGGGCTCCGACCGCGTCGGTATTCCAAGTACCGCTTTCATCGAGGTCGAGATAGACCCGCCAGCCCTGCACTCCCGGTTCGTTCCCCGTTCGCGCGCCGTCCGAATTGCGGTCTTCGTAGATGGTGCCCGTGATCACCGTATCGCTGCGGCCGCCCAGGACCTGCGAGACCAGCAAAGCGGCCATTACCTGCCGACTCTCGAGTCGCTCAAAGCCCGCCCCGCCTCCCACCGGCTTGGCTTTCAACCGCCTTAAACCTCGTCGCTCCCCCGAACGGTTCCACTTACCGAGCTTCCTGCGCATGATCCGTTTTCCAACAGTGGTAAGACTTGCATCGAATGCGCGCACGCGGCACGCTCGATTTGAGAGTAATTACCACTAGGGTCACTGCAAAGGAGGCGGTGAAGTGATGGGCGGTTTTTTGGGGCGGACGTTTCACCTTCGTGACACGATGAAGACTCGCAGACTTCCGCCTGCGTAGTTCCTGACTGCCTCGGCGCGACGCATCCCGTCTCCCCGCGAAGCGCATCCATGGTGCGGCAATCCGCCAAGGATTGCCGAACCATCGGACAACGAAGCCCACGATGCATCGCGACCGATGCCTTCACGCCTCCTAGCCCATTTTCATTCAGGTCGCTACCTGCCAGTCGACTTCGGCCGTCGACGATAGCGGAGCACTCCCAGCCACGCGCCGAGGAACAGGCTTGCGGCGCTCGGTTCGGGCACGTACTGAAGTCGCGCCGGATCAAGTCCGAGGCTCTCCACGGCGGCCTGCACAATGCTCTCCCCTGCGTTCCAGGTCATGAATTCCACGATAGGCCTTAACCCGTTTTGTGCAGCACCAACTGCAACGCATTGGACGGTGCCAGCCCGGGTTGATCGCTCACCAGACCGAGCGACAACAAAAAGACGCCGTCGCTCGGCGGTACCGCAGGCGAGGCTCCATCTCCCAGGAATCGGTAGCGGACGGTGGCATGGGCCTCCTTCCCATCCGCTCCATAACCCGCCCCGATCGTGACCAGCGGAAGCGACGCCGTACTGCCGCTGGAACTGCGGGCTGTCGCCGACGGATTCGCCGGCGCGCCTCGAAGCGCTTCGACCTGCGTCTGGTCCGATCACGCAAACACGGCCCTGGCGTCGGTCGATGTGCTCATTGCAAGGCGCGCGGCAGCCCTGGAACCGCCCCGTCCACTGCAATGATCGAACGGACCAAGCCAACACGGCCTCGTGCGGAATGCAATACGAAAAGGAATTTCGACCGCCGATCAGAGGGTCAGGCGGGTGGCACTGCGAGAGGATGGGCCGGCGACGAGGGAACCAGCACAGCAGCGATGCGGCGCGGAGTCGTAAGCCTGTCGTCAAGATATCGCAATCGCTCCGCCGGCCGCGTATCTGAGAATGGAGCCTGTCGCGAATCGCTCGCAACGCCAGAACGCGGCTTGCAGCAGCAATTTCGTGCGCAACGCCCAGCAGTGATGCAACCGCACGATCGACCCGCACAGGGAAACGGTGCATCCGAGCGAACAGCGGGCGGCGTGTCCGTCAAGTCACGAGCCGGGGGAAGCCAGATGCCGCCACATCGGAGCAAAAGGTGGCTCAGGATCTGAGTTGCGGCAACGCAAGGACTGCCGCGACAGATTCGGACATCAAAGAAGCTCGCTCATTCATGCGATTACGCCCGGATTCTAAACCCGCAACTACCCGCCTTCAAGAAGCCTCCGGAAGAGCCCACGTCTCGATGTTCGTGCGACTCCGTCCATCTCTTCGATTGAAGACACACAGAACGCGTCATTTTGCGGCGCGGGCCAACAACACGCGCAGTCGCTCGTGCGCAGGCCGCTCGATATTTCGCACCCTGTGACGAGGCGAGGTCGCGTAAGAGACCTGCGAGATGCGATTCAACCCAAGACAGGCGGTTTGCGCAGATCGCTGGTGAGTCACTTCGTTCCAATGACGCCCCGCGTGGCCGCATCAGCGGTGTCATGAGACGATCGCCACGAAGAACCAAGCGACCGAGCGGCTGTGGACGAGATCGGTGCGCTGGTCAACGCCCTCGTTCGTAGCTCGCGCGGATCGCTTGCAACTCGACTGGTGCCGTACATCCGTGCCATGCATCGAGCCTACGTAGTCGCCCGCCGGGATCCGGCCGCACAGCGATCCGCGTTAGCTAACTGTCGGCTTGCCCCCGTTCGCATCCGGACACGGCGACATGGCGACTTCCGGCTCCGTCATGCAGGACGACGCGAGACGACCACCCATCGGGTTGCCTGTTGCGGTCGCCAGGAGGCGGCACCGTACGGAAGCTCCGTTGCCGGCGAGGCCAGCAGCCCCTGCGGTGCGTCACGGTCGCTGGCAAGCCCCCTGCGGGCGGGCCAAATGTCCAATCCGGCAGCCCTCGCCCACGGTTGTGGCTCAGCGCAGAAAAAAATTTTTCGAGCCGCCAAGCGAGGTTCCCTGGTGTGCTCCAGGGCGCGCCGGGCTGCACACTGGGCCGCTCGGCCCCTGCGAGGCCCCGCTCCGGCCTTTCGCCAGATGGCCCTTCGCCCCTCGCGGTCGGCCCCGTCAGTGGCAACCTGGGAGATCTCCAAGCCCAACTGGGCTCGGTGATTTTCTCGGCGAGATTTCCGCCGAAGCCCTCTCGCCGCTGCACGAGTCGAGGCGAAAAATGCACCCGCCTGAATCTGCTGTTTCAACATCCGAACAGCGAGACGCGTGCCGCCGCAGTCCGCTGGGCAGATACTGATCACCCTCAATGAACCCTTTGAGGGGCTGCGGTTTCTCCGCTTTCCCATCCGCGACCTCCAGCAACGCGTCCGCGGCGAGCGTGTTGCCACGACACACTCGACCGCACACCTGCTGGCGAGACTACGTCAAATAGCACCGCCATGGCCACAGTGGATGTTACCCGCTTATTGACCGGCGGGCGGATTCTACCAATATTCAACAAAACCGACACAGCCCGTAGGGTCGTGGTGAGTGCCGCGCGCCTGCGAGAAGCCTCCCACAACGACAGTCCGGGCAGTCCCCCCGCCGGTAAGCCCATGTCCCGCGCGGACGACCGGCGAGCGACGGGGGCGAACAGCGGTTGATCGGAGCGGCATGGTGGCCGCCGACTGGATGCAGACAGGACGGAATCCACGGACATCCCCCACATCACAACTTCGACGATTCCCCCAGTTAAGGACGATCAGGTAGCTGATCCACAATCCATGACGCCAATCCGCAACTCTAGGCAACTGCTCCGTCGTCTCCGCAAACGCATGTCCCGTCGTCTTCCGGAGTCGCTAGAAGCCAGGACGCTGATGACGGCGACAGTGACCACCGACAAGCTGGACTACGCGCCGGGCACCACTGCCTGGATCGCCGCCTCCAACGACTCGACGCCGGGCCTGGATTTCACCGTGGGCGAGACGGTGCGATTCCATGTCACGCGGAACGACGGTGCCCCGAACGATCATCCGGGGCATGCACCCTGGCAGGTGACGGATGGCGTGGGCGGCTTCGCGGCCTACACGGACGGCCAGGGCGTCACCTGGTCGCCCGACCTGGATGGTGCGGCGAACGGGCGTGTGGAGACCAACTGGTTCGTGGCCCCGCACTTCAACGGCGCCGCCCTCCGCCTGACGGCCACTGGGCTGGCATCCGGAGCCGAGGCCACCACCTACTTCACCGACAGCAGCCTCGTCAACACGACCACCACGGGCTCGCAGCTGATCGGTGCCGAGACGCCGCGGACGGTGGCATTTGACGCGAGCGGCAACTATGTGGTCGTCTGGAGCGGCAACGGCGCTCAAACCGGGCAAGTTCTCGTCACGATTTACGCGGCGGATTATCC
>CAZUJM010000029.1:28433-33857 GCA_964620405.1 uncultured Pirellulaceae bacterium
ACAGCGGCGTCTTCGCCCAGCGGTACGACTCGTCAGGCAACAAGGTAGGCGGCGAAATCCTCGTCAACACGACGACGACCGGCGTCCAGAGCAATCCGGTCATCTCGATGGCCGACAACGGCGACTTCGTCGTGGCCTGGTCTTCGCAGAGCGTGACGTTCGGCTGGGACGTCTATGCTCGTCGCTTCTCCGTGGATGGAACCGGACAGATCGTACCGAAGCTGACGGGCGGATCGACCAACGAGTTCTTGGTCAACTCGGCGACCAGCGGCACCCAGCGGTTCGCCTCGGTGGCGATGGAGAACGACGGAGCCTTCACGATCACCTACCGCAACGATGCGGGCAATCGCATCGACCGGCGCCACTACGACGCGGCGGGCACGGGCGGTTCCAGTTCGGCGGTGATTTCGCTGTCGACGGCCGTGAATCCGAGCGCGGCGATCACCGACGACATGCGCCGCGTGATCGTCTGGTACGAACCGACAGGCATCTACGGCCAGATTTACAACGCAGCCGGCACCGCGGTGGGCACCAAGTTCGCGATTGCCACCACGAACGTCCAACTGGCCACCACGAACTACCCGCAGGTCGCCATGGACGCCAACGGCAACTTCGCCGTACTGTGGCGCCACAGCAACCTGAACCAGTATCTCTTCCAGCGCTACAACGCATCGGCGGCTGCGCAGGGAACGCCCACCGAAGTCATGGCCGACGGAGGCTATGCCGTCCAGAATGCCTCGCTCTCCATGAACGGCAACGGCGAATTCGTGGTTGGCTGGAACGAAGTAACGGGCAACCGCCCGGTGAAGGTCCGCGTCTTCAACGCCAGCGGCGTGGCCACTCGCACCGAGACGGTATACGACAACGCCAGTCACACCGACACCAAGGTGACGTCCGTGGCGCTGGATGACGCCGGCCGCATCGCGGTGGCCTGGAGCGGTGCAGGGCCCGGCGACGCCGACGGCGTGTTCACCACGCTCTATGGGCTCAGTGCCGGTTCGGCCCCGACCATCTCGGCAGTGAGCCCCGTTTCGGGCTGCACGACCGGCGGAACCTCGGTCGTCCTCACCGGCACCAATTTCACGGGTGCCACCGCCGTGAAGTTCGGGGCGACCAACGCCACCAGCTTCACCGTGGACAGCGCCACGCAGATCACCGCCGTCGTGCCAGCCGGTGTCGCAGGCACGGTGGATGTCACCGTCACGACCTCCAACGGCACCAATTCCAATACCACCAGCGACAATTTCACCTACACGGCGTCTGCCATCAGCTCCCTGTCCGTCGGCAGCCAGTCGGCCAGCATGACGTATGGAAGTTCGGGCAACGTCACCTTCGCGGTCAGCTCGACGCGAGCGTCCGACTGCAGCATCGTGAACGCGACGTACAGCGTTTCGGGACTGCCGGCGGGCGTCACGGGGTCTCTGTCGCCGTCCTCCGGCGTATCGTCATCCGGCAACAACGCCATTCCCGGCTCCACGCTGACCCTGGCTGTCCCTTCGACCATCAGCGCCGGTTCCTACAACTTCACGGTCACGCTTACGAACGGATCCGAAGTCGTCTCGAACACGGGTACGTTGACGGTCGCCGCGAAGAGCCTCACGGTGACGGCCAGCAACCGCTCGAAGACCTACGGCACCCCGGTGACCTTCGCGGGCAGCGAGTTCACCACCTCGGGCCTCGTGAACAGCGATTCGGTCACCAGCGTCACCCTGACCAGCGCTGGAGCGGCGGGGACAGCGGCCGTCGGCACTTCGTCCATCACGCCTAGTGCGGCGGTGGGTACCGGGCTGTCTAACTACAACATCACGTACGCCAACGGCACGATGACCGTCACTGCCAAGGCGCTCACGATCACGGCCAGCGACCAGACCAAGACGGCTGGAACCACGCTCTCCTTCGCCGGCACCGAATTCACCACTTCGGGCCTCGTGAACAGCGACTCGGTCTCCAGCGTCAGCCTGTCCAGCACGGGTGCTTCCTCCGGAGCGGCTGCCGGAACCTATCCGATCGTGGCCAGCGCCGCGGTGGGCGTGGGACTTACCAACTACAGCATCTCCTACACCGATGGCACGCTGACCGTGAACTCCAGCGGTGGTGGCGGCGGCGGCGGCAGCAGCAGCGTCGTCAGCGGCATGGCCAATACCAGCACGACCAGTGCCCAGGTCATCGGTGCCGAGTCGCCGCGCACGGTTGCATTTGACGCCAGCGGCAACTACGTCGTCGTCTGGAGTGGCAACGGCACCCAGACAGGCCAGGTCGACGACGCCGGTATTTTCGCCCAACGTTTCAACTCCAGCGGCGTCAAGGTCGGCAGTGAGGTGCGCGTCAACACGACCACCACCAGCACCCAGAGCAATCCGGTCATTTCGATGGCCGATAACGGCAACTTCGTGGTGGCCTGGTCGACCCTGAACGCCACGACGGGTTGGGACGTCGCCGCCCGGCGATTCACGGTCGATGGCAGCGGACAGATCGTCGCGCAATCGACGGGTGGCTCGACCAACGAATTTGCGGTTGTCGCTAACAGCGGTACGCAGCGGTTCCCCAGCGTCGCGATGGAGAACGACGGGGCTTTCATGGTTGTCTATCGCAACGATGCCGGCAATCGCCTCGATCGCCGACGGTACGATGCCTCCGGTACCGCTTCCGCCGCCGCGACCGTCGTGTCCCTCTCGACCGCCGTCAACCCAAGCGTGGCGATCACGGACGACCTGCGGACCGTGGTGGTCTGGTACGAGCCAACGGGCATCTACGGACAGCTCTATAGCGCCGCGAACGCCGCAGTCGGCGCGAAATTCGCGATCGCGACGACCAATGTCCAACTGGCGACGACCAACTACCCCCAGGTCGCGATGGATGCCAGTGGCAACTTCGTCGCGCTCTGGCGGCACAGCAACCTGAACCAGTACACCTTCCAGCGCTACAACGCCGCCGGGGTGGCCCAAGGGAGCCCGACCGACGTGATGACGAATGGAGGCGTGGCCGTCACGAACGCTTCGCTGTCGATGAACGGCACGGGAGAATTCGTGGTGGCATGGACGGAGTCCGCGGGCAACCAGCCGGTGAAGTTCAAGCAGTTCAACGCCAGCGGCGTGGCGACGCGATCGGAGACGGTCGTGGACAACGCCAGCTATGCCGGCGCGAAGGTGACGTCGATCGCCATCGATGACTCCAGCCGCGTCGTGGTATCGTGGAGCGGGTCGGGCAACGGTGACACCGATGGCGTCTTCTACTCGCTCTACTCCACCGGTTCGTCTTCACCGGCACCCACGGTGTCGTCTGTCAGTCCGGCCACGGTCTGCACCACGGGCGGCGTTTCGGTAGTCATCACCGGAACCAACCTGACTGGTGCGACGGCGGTCAGCTTCGGCAGCACGGCAGCCACCAGCTTCACGGTCGACAGCGCGACCCAGATCACGGCGGTCGTGCCGGCTGGCGTCGCAGGCACCGTCGACGTGACCGTCACCACGCCCGATGGCACCTCATCCAACTCCGCCGCCGACGACCTCGTTTACAGCTCCAGCAGCCTGTCGAGCCTGGCGGTGGGCTCGCAGACGGGCAGCGTGACCTACGGGACGGCGGGCAGTCCGACGTTCGCGATCACGGCCACTCGCGCGTCCGCGTGCGACATCACGGGCGCGGCGTACACGGTGACGGGCCTGCCGGCCGGCGTGACCGGTTCGTTGTCGCCCGCCACGGGCGTCAACAGTTCGGGCAACAGCTCCATCCCCGGTTCGACGCTGACCCTCACCGTCGGTGCCACCGTCAACGCGGGTAGCTATCCGTTTACGGTCACCCTAACCAACGGCTCGGAGACGGTTTCCAACACGGGCACGCTCGTCGTCTCGGCCAAGGCCCTGACGGTCACTGCCAGTGCGCGTTCAAAGACCTACGGCGACGCGGTGACCTTCGCGGGCACGGAGTTTACGACGACGGGCCTGGTGAACAGCGACAGCGTGTCCAGCGTGACGCTCACCAGCACCGGTGCGGCCGCCACGGCGACCGTGGGCAGCTACAACATCGTGCCGAGCGCCGCCAGCGGTTCCGGCCTGTCGAACTACACCATCACGTACGCCAATGGCTCGCTGACGGTCGGCACCAAGGCCCTGACGGTGACGGCCAACAACCGCACCAAGACGGTGGGCCAGACGGCCACGTTCGCGGGTACTGAGTTCACGACGTCGGGCCTGGTGAACAGCGACAGCGTGTCCAGCGTGACACTCACGAGCACCGGTGCTGCGTCGGGAGCCGCCATCGGCACCTACAGCATCGTGCCCAGTGCCGCGTTGGGTTCGGGGCTTACAAACTACAGCATCGGCTACACCAACGGGACGCTCACCGTGGTGGGATCCGATCCGACGATCACCGGCGTGAGTCCCTCGACCGTATGCACGGCGGGCGGCGTCTCGGTGGTTATCAGCTGATCGAACTTCACCAACGCCAGCGCGGTCAAGTTCGGGTCGACGAACGCCACCAGCTTCACGGTGGACAACGACGGACAGATCACGGCGGTCGTGCCTTCCGGTTCGGCCGGGACCGTGGACATTTCGGTGACGACTCCAGTCGGCACCAGCGCCAACACGGCCGCCGACAACTTCTCGTACTCCTCGTCCTCCATCACGTCACTAACCCTGGGCAGCCAGTCCGCGGCGCTCACCTATGGTGCGGGCACCAGCGTGACCTTCGCCGTCTCCGCCACCCGCGCCTCGGCGTGCAACATCACGGGCGCCGTGTACAGCGTTTCGGGGCTGCCTGCGGGCGTGACCGGTACGCTCTCGCCCTCCTCGGGCGTTTCCGCATCGGGCAACACCAGCATTCCCGGTTCCACGCTGACATTGGCCGTCGGCGCGACGGTCAACGCCGGCAGCTACCCCTTCACGGTGACGCTGACGAACGGAGCCGAGGTGGTTTCCGAGTCGGGAACGCTTGTGGTCGACGCGAAGGCGTTGACGATCACCGCCAGCAATCGCACCAAGACTTACGGCACGGCCGTGACCTTCGCCGGAACCGAGTTCACCACATCGGGCCTGGTCAACAGCGACAGCGTGTCGAGCGTGACGCTCACCAGTACCGGCGCCGCCGGAACGGCCGGCGTGGGGACGTCGAACATCGTACCCAGCGCGGCCGTCGGCTCGGGATTGGCGAACTACAACATCACTTACACCAACGGCACGATGACGGTCAACGCCAAGGCCTTGACCATCACGGCCGACAGCAACTCCAAGACCTACGGCACGGCGATCACCTTTGCCGGCACCGAGTTCACCACGTCGGGCCTGGTCAACAGCGACACGGTCACCAGCGTCACGCTGACCAACACCGGAGCGGCCGCGACCGGAACGGCGGGGACACACAACATCGTGCCGAGCGCCGCATCCGGTACCGGGCTGGCGAACTACAGCATCACGTACACCAACGGCACGA
>CAZUJM010000030.1:0-14537 GCA_964620405.1 uncultured Pirellulaceae bacterium
CTGTTTCTTCTCGAGGCCGGCGGTAACGCGTTCCACGCCTTCGTTGAACTCCGACATGCTTACATGGGGCTTGTTTTTGCGGGCCGCCAGCAGGGCCGCTTCGTTGACCAGATTGGCCAGGTCGGCACCGACGAAACCGGGACTGATCGCGGCGATCTCCTTGAGGCTGACGGCGCCGTCGAGCTTCACGGCCTTCACGTGGACCTTGAGGATATCCTCGCGGCCACGGATGTCGGGGCGATCGACCAGCACCTGGCGATCGAAACGACCCGGTCGCAGCAGAGCCTGGTCGAGCATCTCGGGGCGATTCGTGGCGGCGACCACGATGACGCCGTTGTTGGAATCGAAGCCGTCCATCTCAACGAGCAGCGCGTTGAGCGTCTGTTCCCGCTCGTCGTGGCCGCCGACGGCGCTCGTGCCACGCGACTTGCCGAGGGCGTCGAGTTCGTCGATGAAGATGATGCAGGGCGCCTTGGCGACAGCCTGCTGGAACATGTCGCGCACGCGGGCCGCTCCCACGCCCACGAACATTTCCACGAAGTCGGAGCCGGACAGGCTGAAGAACGGCACGCCCGCTTCGCCGGCGATCGCCTTGGCGAGCAGCGTCTTGCCCGTCCCCGGTGGCCCTACCAGCAGGACGCCCTTCGGAATGCGGCCACCCAGTCGCTGGTACTTGTCCGGCGACTTCAGGAAGTCGACCACTTCGCGCACCTCCTCGACCGCTTCGTCGATGCCGGCCACGTCGTCAAACGTGACGCCGAGATCCTCCTGGGCGTACAGGCGACCGCGACTGCGGCCAAACGCCATCGGCGATCCGGCGCCGCCCAGGCGACGCAGCATCAGGAAGAAGAACAGCAGGAACAGGGCGCTGATGAGGAACATCGGCCCGTACGGCCGCCAGACGCTGGGGCCCGGCGGATAGCTCCATTTAATTGAGGTCTTCTCGAGCGCTTCGGTCAGCTGCGTCTCTTCGGCCGGGTTGTCGGACTTGAAGGTCCGGAACGGCACGTACTTCGCGCTGCTCATCGGTTCGCCACGCGCCTGTCGGAACACCTGCCCCTCGACCATCGCCTTGCCGATGCGGAGGTCCCGGAGGCGGCCGTAGCGCACGACCGTCTGGCCCGATCCCACCTCGATGAAGGGCTCGGCGGCCGAAGTTTCCTGCCCCGGCTCGGCACTCGCCGTCGGTGCGCTGGAGGCCTGTTCGCTGGACATTGGCGTCGGGGCTGCCGGCGTCGCGCCCGCACCGTCCTTCGCTTCACCGCCGCTCGCTTCACCGTTCACTGCCGCTGGCGACGATTCGATCGCCTGGTGCTTCCGGACCAGTTCCAGCAGTTGTGGATAAGGAATCTCGTCGGTGGTCAGCTGGAACAGATAGAGGAGCGCGAAAAGCGTCGCGATGCCGAACACCAGAGAATAGAGGACCACCGTGAAGCTCGGCGAGCGTCCGTCGCTGGGTCGACGATGATTGGAATCCTGGTTCATGCTGGGAACGCTCCTCGTCGTGGACCTGCCATCTTGTGCGAACCGGCAGGCTGGTCGGAAGACAACGAATTCTTGTGTGGACTGGCTTGCTTGGAAATGGGGCGTGGCCTCTGTCCGGCCTCTCTTCTTGCTGGAAAGCCCGACGCGACGCCGTCGCTCCCCGGGGCAGTTGGGGCTCTACGGCGCCAAATCAAAACCGTCTGGCCAAGCCTACGACCGAGGGCGGGCCGGACGGCCCGGGGCTCATTACGGGGTACGTCGGGCGTTGTCGGTTTCCAGGACTGGGGCCGTAGGAGGCGATCTTGCGAAGCTGCGGGGACTGGGATGTGCGACTGGGGTGCTGGAGACAGGTGCTGGAGACAGGTGCTGGAGACAGGTGCTGGAGACAGGAGATGTGAAAGGGACGTTGCCGCGGTCTGGTTGTGGGCAAGGGGCCGGGATGTTGGCGTTGAAGCCCACCGCTGGCGCACGGCCCGGGGGCGTTCAGGCAGCCGGCGACGATTGGCTTGCTGGTCGACAGGTGTAATTTGGGTGTCTGCGTGTTCTGTGTGGGTCGATTATAAGCAGGGTGTTGGCGTGGTTGGCGCAGTTTTGCCCAGAGGAAGCTGCCTTGCCGGTTATTGGGGGTCGCTTTACAATGCCTCGTCCGATTTTTCCGACACCCCTTCCATCGGCACGACATGAATTGCCCAGCGACGAACGTTGCCGTCTTGGGTTCAACGGGGAGCATCGGCTGCAGCACGCTGGAAGTCATCGCGGGCTCGGCTGGTCGCATGCGGGTGGAGGGCCTGACGGCTCATTCGCGGCAGGCGGAACTCTTTGAGCAGGCGCGTCGGCTGCGTCCCGCCTGGGTGGTGGTGACCGACGCGCGGGACACTTCCCGGCAGGCCTGGCAGTCGCTGGGGCCGGCTACTCGAGTGCTCTTTGGCCCCGACGCCGTGGACGATCTAGTGCGTGACCCGGCCGTGGATACCGTCGTGGCCGCGATCGTCGGCAGTGCTGGTCTGCGGGGTGCCTGGGCGGCGGTCGACGCGGGCAAGCGGGTGGCCCTGGCGAACAAAGAGACGCTCGTCATGGCGGGGCCACTGGTGATGGAACTGGCCGCGCAGCGTTCGGCGACGCTCCTGCCCGTGGACAGCGAACACAGCGCGATCTTCCAGGCGATGGCCTCGGGACGACGCGACCAGGTCAAGCGAGTGCTGCTGACGGCCAGCGGGGGACCCTTTCGGCGGTTTACTCGCCAGCAGATGGCAGAAGTTACCGTGGAGCAGGCGTTGGCCCACCCGACTTGGAACATGGGGCCCAAAATCACCGTGGACTCGGCCACGATGATGAACAAAGCTCTGGAGATCGTCGAGGCGCGCTGGCTGTTCGACTTGAGGCCGGAGCAGATCGAAGTGGTGATCCATCCCCAATCGATCGTGCATTCCCTGGTAGAATTCGAGGACGGTTCGGTGGTGGCCCAGTTGAGCCCTCCGGACATGAAGCTGCCGATCCAGTATGCGCTCACCTATCCTGATCGAGTGGAGGGAGTGGCGCGGCGGATGAACTGGCGGGAGGCGTTCACGCTGGAGTTTGAGCCGCCGGACGAGGAACGATTTCCGGCGTTGCGCCTGGGGTTTGAAGTGGCTCGCGCCGGTGGAACCACGGGGGCCGTCGTGAACGGGGCGAACGAGGCGGCCGTGCAGGCGTTCCTCGAGGGCCGATTGCGTTTTCACCAGATCGTGGAGGCTTGCCAGGCTGTGCTGGAGCACCACGATTTCGATCCGCGGCCGACGTTGTCCGACCTGTTGCGGTTGGACCAGTGGGCTCGCCAGGAGGTATCAAGGTGGTTGAAAGTCTGACAGGCGTCGTTTTCGGTGCCTTTACCCTGGGATCGCTCGGGACGATCGCCAAAGCGGCGCTCGGGCTGGGCTTCGTGATCTTCGTGCATGAACTGGGACACTTCCTGGTCGCCAAGTGGTGCGGCGTGAAGTGTGAGAAGTTCTATGTCGGATTCGACGTGCCGATCAGCCTGGGACCGATCAAGCTGCCCAGGGCCTTGTGGCGCAAGCAGTGGGGCGAGACGGAATACGGCATCGGCATCGTGCCGCTGGGCGGCCACGTGAAGATGCTGGGGCAGGACGACAATCCGGCCAATGCGTCCCGGGAGGCCGAACGCATCCGCATGGCTCGCGAGGAAGGGATCGACGAAAACGATCCCGTGGCCGCGGACGCCGCAAACATCGATCCGCGCAGCTATCCGGCCAAGACGGTGCCGCAGCGGCTGGCGATCATTTCGGCCGGCGTGATCATGAACCTGATCTTCGCGGTCATCTTCGCCGCCTGCGCTTATCGCATGGGGGTTTCCTACACGCCAACGGTCGTGGGTTCGGCCAGCCCCGGGCTGTCCGCTTGGAACGTCGGGCTTCAACCGGGGGATCGCATCCTGCAGATGGGACGCTCCGGACAGCCGTCCAGCCACTTGCGTTTCCAGGACGACATGATGGCCAAGGTCCTGATGACCGGCGCGGGCCAGGACCTGGACCTGCTCGTGCAGCGCTACGCGACGCCCGGCGCGACGCCGCGTGATCCCGAGTGGGTGACGGTGCGGCTGAGCAGTCCGCAGCCCGAACTGCAGGGGCGTCCGGTGATCGGCATCACTTCGAACCTGACGAATGTCTCGGCGGTGACTGACGAGTCGCGAGCCAGGTACGGCCACCTGCCGGGATGCGTGGCGGGACTGGAGCAAGGCGACCGCATCGTGGCGATCAACGGCCAGCCCGTATTCGACTACACGCAGATCCTCGCGCAGCTGGCGCTGCACGTGGACGACGAACTGACACTGCAGGTCGAGTCGGTGGCCAAGGATGCGCGCGGCCGGCCGATCCTGGATGCCGATGTGTCGAAGACGGCTGCGGGACCTACAAAGCAGGTTACCATTCCCCGCTTTCCGTATCGCTCCCTGGGCTTGCACCTGACGATGGGACCGATTGTGGGCGTGCAGAAGGGTTCGATCGCGGAGCAGGCTGGATTCCAGGTCGGCGACCAGCTGGTTTCCGTGCAGGGGCAGCCGGTGAGTGACCCGATGGCCTTGCCGGACCAGTTGCGACGCCTGGCCGGGCAGGAGGTGGCGATCGAAGTGCGACGGGAGGGCTCGGAGCAGCCGGTCGCGCTGAAGGTCACGCCGCAGGTTCCCAAGACTGCGACGCTGGACGCCATCCCCGGCCGCCCGCTGGCGGCGGAGTCGATTGGCTTGGCGTTCCAGGTGGAGAATACCGTGGCGGCGATTGAGCCGGGATCGCCCGCCGAAACCGCCGGGCTGCAGGTTGGCGATCTGATCGAAGCAGCCGAGTTCGTGCCGGACTCGCCGGAGAATCTGGAACGTGACCTGCAGGCTTTCGGGCCGCCCCAGCCGATCGAGCTGGGTCCGAAGAGCCGCAATTGGGCGACCGTGCAGGATCGCATTCAGATGAGCCTCCCTGGCACCCGCGTGAAACTCAGCTACCAGCGCGGCCAGAAACTGTTGACGGCCGACCTGCTGCCGGTCGACCTTCCGGGCCGCTTCTACGCGAATCGTGGACTGCAGCTGATGCCGATGTCCGAGACCAATCGCGCATCCGACTGGGCGTCGGCGTTCCGGTTGGGCCTGCGCGAGACGATCGAGTCGATTCGGCAGGTGTACTTCATCCTCTACCGGCTGGTCACCGGCCAGTTCTCGCCGAAGAACCTCGGCGGACCTTTGTCGATCGCCACCATGGCCGGCATCAAGGCCTCGGAAGGAGTCTCCAGCCTGCTGACGTTCCTCACACTGCTCAGCGCGAACCTGGCCGTGGTGAACTTCCTGCCGATTCCGGTGCTGGATGGCGGCCACGCCGTGTTTTTGATCTACGAAGGCATCTTCCGCAAACCGCTGAACGAGCGGGTGGCGTTCGGCCTGACGATGCTCGGATTCTGCTTCATCCTGGGCCTCATGCTGTTCGTGTTGGGGCTCGACCTGCTGCGGTTCGCGAACCTGGCCAGCTGATCGACGCGTCGGGAGAGTGCGCGTCGGGAGAGTGCGCGTCGGGAGAGTAGAGGAATGGCACGACCACGGTGGATTCTTTTCGACGCCGTGGGAACGCTGATCCGTCCGCGTCCTTCGGTGGCCGAGGTGTACCAGGAGGTGGCCGCGCGGCATGGCGGCCGCGTGGTCCGCGAGGAGATTGGCGCGCGTTTTCGCGAAGTGTTGCCGCGGCACTTCGCGCCCGAGCTGGATCGCGACGATCCTTGGTGGACGAGCACTCCCCGGGAACTCCAACGCTGGCGCACGATCGTTCGCGAAGTGCTGGGCGAACTGCCTGGCGGGAACGAGTCGGCCTTTCAGCAGCTCTGGGCCCATTTCGGCCAGCCTGCCAGCTGGCAGCTAACGCCCGGCACCTGCCAGCTCTGGCAGTTGCTGCGCGAGCGTGGCTATGGCTTGGCCTTGGCGTCGAATTTCGACGAGCGTTTGGAGTCGATCTGTCGCGGACTTTCCCCCTTGGATTCCGCCGACCATATCTTTCATTCGGCGGCGCTGGGTACGCGGAAGCCTGGCGTGGCGTTCTTCCGCCGCATCGAAGCGAGCTTGGAGTGTCGGCCCGAGGAGTGTGTGCTGGTGGGCGACGATTGGGAAGCGGACTACCAAGGCTCCCGCGCCGCCGGCTGGACCGGCTACTGGCTGCATCCCGATTCTCGGCGCGCGGGTGATTTCGGGCTGACGGATTTGTCGCAACTGCTGGCACGCCTGGAGATGAAAGCACAGCAGGCGCAGCAACAGCAGTAGGAACGCGGGCGTCCTGCCCGCAGCAGCACCTCAAACGTCCCGCCCGCAGAGGCGCATTCACGCAACGCATCTTCGCGGTACTGCGAGTTTCGCGGCTGCCTCAGGCGGCCGAGACGGCCGCGCTCCCGCTGCGCCGGCAAGTTGTGAATCGCTTCGGTCTTGCTGGCTTGGCGGGAACGGTCTACCATTCCCCCCGGTCGACTGGCGTGCCGCCGAAGGAATCGGCGCCGCCAGCAGACGAACGCTTCCAGCAGAAAGGTGCCAAGGGAATGGCGATCACGACTCTAGGGCAGCTGGCAGAACTGGTCCAAGGAACCTTGCAGGGGGATCCGACCCTGCAACTCACCGGCGCTGCGACGCTGGATGAAGCGGGCGCCGACCAGATCAGCTTCATCGACCACCCGAAACTCCAGCAGCAGCTGATGTGCTCCCAGGCCGGCGCGCTGCTGGTGCCACTGGACTGGCCGGAATTGCAGCGTCCCGGGATTCGCGTCGCTTCGGTGCGCCAAGCCTTCGCGCGGATCGTCAGCCATTTCCATCCGCCGTTCGAGGCTCCGCGCGGCGGCATCAGTCCTCAAGCGGTCGTCGATCCTTCGGCGGTCATCGCGGCGGATGTCGAGGTGCACGCGCATGCGGTCATCGGGCCGGGCGTGCACATCGGGCGAGGCTCGGTGATTCATTCCCATGTCGTGCTCGCGGGCCGCTGCGTGCTGGGCGAGCAGGTGACCATCTACCCGCACGCCGTGCTCTATCGGGATACGCTGGTCGGAAATCGCTGCGTCATCCACGCCGGCGCCGTGCTGGGCGCCTATGGCTTTGGCTACGATACGATCGGCGGCCGCCACCTGCGCGGCGACCAGCTGGGATGGGTCGTCCTGGAGGAGGATGTCGAGGTGGGCGCGAACACGACGATCGACCGCGGCACGTACGGGCCCACGGTCATCGGCACCGGCACCAAGATCGACAACCTGGTCATGATCGCTCACAACTGCCGCATCGGTCGGCACAACCTCATCTGCAGCCAGGTGGGTGTGGCCGGCAGCAGTTCGACCGGCGACTATGTGGTGATGGCCGGACAGGCGGGCGTGCCCGACCATGTGCGCATCGGACACCGGGCCATCCTGGGCGCGAAGGCGGGCATCATGCGTGACGTGCCCGACGACACGACCGTCATTGGCATCCCCGCCACGCCGGAACGCGACCAGATGGTGAAGCAGGCTGCCTTCGCGAAGCTCCCCGAGATGCGCAAGCAACTGCGCGACCTCGTGCGGACGGTGGAGCAGTTGTCGCAGCAGATCGACGCGTTGCAGCAGTGGCAGCAGACGCAGGCTCCGTCGAGTCGTACCATCCTGGCTCAGCAACAGGAAGCCGCGTAGGGGGATGCCATGCCCGTCACTCGTTCCACCGGCATGCCGCTCCCGGCGCGCGTCGGCCTGATCGCCGGTTGGGGGCGATTTCCCGTCGTGGTCGCCGAGTCGCTGGCGGCGCAGGGATGCGAGGTCTACTGCTTGGGCATCAAAGACCACGCCGACCCGGTGCTGCGGTCGATCTGCCACGACTATGAGCCGCTGGGCATCGCCCGCCTGGGGCAGGCCGTGCGTTATTTTCGTCGCCACGGCGTCGAGCAGGCGACGATGGCCGGCAAGATCCACAAGGTGCTGCTGTTCCAGAAGTGGTACTGGCTCAAGCACTTTCCCGACTGGGAGTTCGTGCGGACATTCTACCCGCATTTCATCACGCAGACGCAGGATCGCAAGGACGACACGATGCTGGGAACCTTCGTGAAGGCGTTTGGCCGACGTGGCGTGCGTTGCGTGCCGGCGACCGAACTCGTGCCCGGACTGCTGGTTTCCGAAGGCCAGTTGACCGGCTCACCGCTGACCTTCGGACAGCGACAGGATATCGCCTTCGGCTGGCAGTTGGCACGCGAGATGGGGCGGTTGGACGTGGGGCAGAGCGTGGCGGTCAAGGGGCGCGCGGTCCTGGCGGTGGAAGCTGTCGAGGGAACCGATGAGTGCATCCGACGCGCCGGGAAACTCTGCCCGCTCGGCGGCTTCACCGTGGTCAAGGTCGCCAAGCCGCAGCAAGATATGCGTTTCGATGTGCCGACGATCGGCGAGGGCACGCTGCGGACGATGGCGGAGGCGGGAGGCAAGGTGTTGGCGGTCGAGGCCGACCGGACGATCCTGATCGACCAGCCCGCTTTCGTGCAGGTCGCCCAGCGCCTGGGCATCACGGTCGTCGCCCTCCGGCACGCTCAACTGGCGCAGGAACCTGCCGCAGCCTGAGGAACGCGGGGTGAGTCACCAAGTCTGGATACCTGCAGATCCAGGCGCTTCTGTTCTGCTTTTCGCGGAGCGGATTTCTTTCGCCACCGCGACTCCGCTATCCTGTGGCTTCGGGGAAGTCGCATTCGAACGACGCGCGCTGCGCGGAACTCTCAAGGAGCCTGTCTGTGAACGACCATCGTGGGATCGGTTATCGGGTAGTCTGGCTGCTCGTCCTTGGGGGAGTGGGGTGCGTGTGGATGCCCTGGAGTGCGCGGGGCGTGGCCGAGGAGCCGCGCGCGGTTCGGCCAGCCGACACCGATACCGAGATGCCGCTGCCGCCCGCCTTGACGCACTACCTGGGACGCGAGATCGCGCAGACCATGCACTACCTGGGCGCCCCGTGGCTCATCCGCGAGTCGCGGCAGCGCGAGGAAGACTGCGAAACGATGCTCCGGGAACTGGCCGTCCGCAAGGGCATGGTCGTCTGCGACATGGGGTGCGGCAACGGTTTCTACACCCTGCAGATCGCGCGGCAGGTGGGCGAGCAGGGCACAGTGCTGGCCGTGGACATCCAACCCGAAATGCTCCGCCTGCTCGAAGCTCGCGCCGACGAGGAGGAGCTGGGGAATATCGACCTGCTGCTGGGGTCTGTGGTCGACCCAAAACTGCCCCCGAACCAAGTCGACCTGATCCTCTGCGTGGATGTCTATCACGAGTTTTCGCACCCGGAGCCCATGTTGGCCGCGATGCGGGGGGCCCTCAAGCCGGATGGCGTGATCGTGCTGGTGGAGTTCCGGGAGGAGGATCCGGAAGTGCCCATCAAACCCCTGCACAAGATGTCGAAACGCCAGATCGAGAAAGAGATGCAGGCCAACGGCCTGAAACTTGTCCGGCAGTTCGATGGTCTGCCCTGGCAGCACATGATGTTCTTCGGCCGCGATGAGGCTTGGAAGGCGAAGGTCGGCAAGTCGTCGGAGGGCAGGTAGTCCCACGTCGGAAAGGTCGGCGAAGTAGGGGGGGCACGAGGGAGGGTGTTTCTTTTCCTTAACGCTGGTCTGGGGCTGCTGGGAGAATTCGGGGGAACGCGGGGGAATTGATTGCAAAGTCCGGTTTGACGATTAGAATGGCCAGCTAGATGGCGTGGCGCAGGTCGCGTCTGGACATTTCGGTCTCAAACAGGTGGTCTAGTGACTCGGACTTCGTTACCCCTTGGGTAACGCCCACAGACAGAAAGAAAGCCGTTCGCACGCAGGGTATTGCGCGGCGAGCGGGTGCCGCATACATGAAGGCAAGCTCCCCAGGATTCGCGAATCAAGCCGCTTTGGCTGCTGCGCGATCCGCAGATGGCGAATGGGTGCTCGGGAACAATCCCGCCATCCGACGTATTTCTCGCCATGCTGAGCGTGCCGCGGCCGTGGGTTGTACCGTGTTGATCTCCGGTGAAACGGGGACGGGTAAGGAAGTCTGGGCCAAACAGATCCATCAGCAAGGCGGTCGCGCGACGAGGCCTTTCGTGCCGGTCAACTGCGCGGCGCTCACGGCCACTCTGGCCGAAAGCCAACTCTTCGGACACGAAAAGGGCGCGTTCACGGGGGCTTTGGGAGCTTCCCTGGGTGTGTTCCGCGCGGCGCAGGGTGGCGTGGTATTCCTGGACGAAGTGGGCGAGATGCCGCTCGAACTGCAGCCGAAACTGCTGCGAGTGCTGCAGGAGTCGGAGGTGACGCCGGTAGGTGCTTCATCCCCCGTTTCCATTGATGTCCAGATCGTCGCCGCCACCAATCGCGACTTGGAAGCGGAAGTCAGTGCCGGGCGCTTCCGCGAAGATCTCTACTTCCGCCTCAACATGGTGGAACTCCGCGTGCCCTCCCTTCGGGAACGTGCGGAGGACATCCCGGAGTTCGTGCGTTTCTTCGCGCAGCGTTATGCGAGCCGATATGGTCGTGAGATCTGGCAGCCCGATGCGGAAGCGTTGCGGGAGTTCTGCGAGTTTCGCTGGCCGGGGAATATCCGGCAGCTTTCGCACATCATCGAGCAGTCGTATGTGCTCGATTCCGTTCCTTGCCTGCCGCATCAGGATCGTGTGGAAGCGGGCGGGGATCGACTGCCGTTCCTGGACCTTGCCCGGTTGCGATCGGCAGCCGTGCAGCAGGCACTTCGCACAACGGGTGGCCACAAAGGCCGAGCCGCTAAACTGCTTGGCATCCACGCCAACACGATGACTCGACTGCTCGCCGAACTCAAGGCCGAAGAAGAAGGCTCGAAGTCCGCCAGGTAGCTGCTTCTACGCACCTGGTACCCGATCGTAGCCGGCACACGCCGTGTGCCGGTCGAATTGGCAGACATTCGCGCGATCGGTTGCGCTGCGAACCGGATCGTTCAGCGATCCGCCAGCCCGCCGAGCGTTGGTCTTGGGCTGTTGTTGCGATGGAGGCCAGTCGTTCGGCACACGGCGTGTGCCGACTACACGGGAGGTGATCGTAGCCGGCACACGCCGTGTGCCGGTCGAATTGGCAGACATTCGCGCGATCGGTTGCGCTGCGAACCGGATCGTTCAGCGATCCGCCAGCCCGCCGAGCGTTGGTCTTGGGCTGTTGTTGCGATGGAGGCCAGTCGTTCGGCACACGGCGTGTGCCGACTACACGGGAGGCCCCATTCAGTCGGCTTGGCATTCCTTGAGGATCTGCGCGTACGCTTTGCGGGCGAGATCGTAAGCGGCCGCCGCTTCGGGCCGGTCGGCTTCGCGGATCTTCGGCTCCTTCTGCTTCCAGCACACATCGACGGCGTCGAGGCACCACTGGGCGCTGCGCCGACTGGCTCGGATTGGCTTGCCGTCCACTTCCACGAATACTGGATTGGTGTGGGCTGCCGGGAAGATCCGCAGCGCCACCCAGCTCGACTGCTTCGGCTGGTATTGGAACTGCAGGTCCTGGATGGAGCCGTCGGCTTCGATTTCAATCGTCTCCACCGACTCGCCGTTGACGATCAGTTCGACGGGCACCTTGCGCGAGTTGCCGACGCGGGAGCGTTCGACATGCCAGTAGGGTTGGGCGAGGAGCGGTTTCTTGCGGATATCCTCGCGGGGCGTTTCTTCGAGCAACGCGGCCGCACGGGCTTGCACGCGCAGCGGCTGGCCGGCGGCGATCGACAGGGTGCTCATGCGACCTTCGTGGCCGGGCGTACCGACTGCCAAGCCATTGACCTGGAAGTCCATGAGGTGGCTGAGTCCATCGCAGACGTAGGAGCGACCGTCGCGAATGCCCATGACCCAGCCGTCAAAATCGACGGGCTTGTCGGATGGCATGTGCACATAGACGCGACCGAGTCCAACGCGTTCGTCGTAGATGCAGGGGAAGTCGGTTTCGCCGCTGATGCGGCATTGGTACCCGCAGTTGAGCGTGTGGTACCAGATGTTGAGTTCGGACACCGCGGGCGTGTCGACGGTCGAGATGAAGTCGACGGCATCGTGCACGACATCCACGATATACTCATTGGCGCCGATGCCGTCGAAGGCTGGCATGTCGAACGTCGGCAGCTTCTGGGCGGGGACTTCCAGTCCCCAGCCGCTGTGGCTGAACCCGACCACTCCGCCCTGCGCCTTGCCCCACTTCAGCACCGGCAGGTCCCAGCTCGGCCACTCCTCGATCTTCGTCGTGCCCGGATAGTCGTCCTCCTTCAGCCGCAGCAGGCACAGGTGGCCCGTGTGGGAGCTTGGGAAGCCTGACACTTCGATGTCATAGCGCATGATGTAGCCGGGCTGGGAGAGGTTGTGCACCTTGCCGTCGAAGAACTGCTTCTGGTAGTACCAGCAGGGGCCCCAGGTGAGTACGCAGCCCACGGCCAGGTCTTCGCCGAGGATGTGGCGCATCATGACCTCGGGCGTCACGCCCTGCGTGGGAGCTTCGTAGTGCGAGCAACCGGCGGCGTGCACATGGTGGTCGCCGGAGATCCAGTTGTGTTTCTGCAGGTGGATCCAGCGTTTCAGGTCGAAACGCTCGGTCTGCCGAGGCTGTCCGGCGGAGACGACCAGCGGCCGCTTTTCGATGCGGTATTCCGGGCCGCGCGTGTACGTCACCTCATAGCTGCCCGGCGGCAGCGTGATCGATTCGCCGTGGTGGCGGTAGATCTGGTCATGGAAGAAGAAGTCCGGCGCGAGCCGACGGGCGCGCGAGGGGTAGACGCGTCCGTTGGGATCGCGGATCACGAACTGCCCCGTCGTGGGCGTGCCGTCGAAGTCATAGATCTCCAGCTTGATCTCATTGGCGGGCTGGCAGCGGAACAGGATGGGCACGGCGTTGCGATAGCCGAGATCCGCGGTGCCCTGGCCGACATCGAAGGCCAGCAGCGCCTCGCGTTGTCCGCGATCGCGGCTGTAGACCTGCACGACCCGGTACTCGACGGCGAGGCCGGATAGGCCCGGCACCAGCGGACGGTCGTTGAACATTTCCACATCCATCCATCGATGCGGCACGTCGCTGGGCAGCACCGAGGGCTGGGGATCCGCCGAACCGGTGGATCGCTTCACGATCGGTTCAGCGTTCGGGCTCTTCACTCCCAACGGCGCCGTCACGCCGGCTTCATTGCGGACCTTCACTAGGAACACACGCCATCCCTGTTCGAACAGCTCCTTGTCCACAGGGCCTGCCGCCACCTTCACGCGGCTTTCCGGGTTGATGTGCACTTCGGCCAGGCAGAGCGGGTCGAGGATCTCCTGGATGGCTTTCGTGGCTTCCTTTTCATCGGTGTTGCGCACGGCAAGGGCGAGCTGTTTCTGCTGGTCCTCGGTCAGCGGCTGGCCCAGCGACTGTAGCGCGTCCCGGATCCGTTCTGCCTGCGCTTGCAGCGGCTGGGCGGGCACCTCCGACACGATCTCCAGCTTGTCCCAGGCCATGGAGGCCGACGGGACGAGGAGAAGCAGTCCTGAAAACAGCAGCAGGCAACGGACGCGCGACCAACGCATGGCAAGAAGTTCCTTTCGTTGCGGGGCCAGGGGGAAGCACGCGCGGAGCGGGGGAGAAGTGCCTTCGCGAACCCGACAGCGGCCGAGCCTTCAGGACTCGGGGCTGGCGTACTTCCGGGGGGATCGGCCCGCTAATATAGCCCCGCGTCGAGGCCCCTTCCACTTGCCCGCGTCGGGGTCTTTGGGCCTGCCGCCGGCTAGGGACCGCACAAAGTTCTTGACGCCCGATGGCCGACCGCCAAGCTTCTGGATTCGAGCGCCGGGCTACTCAAGGCAGTTTGGGTAGACTATGCTTCTGCATCATGAACGCATCCACCCACCTGTCGAATCCGGCGAACGCCCTGGGCATCTTGGAAACCTTCGGGTTTACCCCCGCCATGGTTGCGCTGGACGCGATGGAAAAAGCGGGCGATATCTCGGTCCTGCAGATCGAGCTGAACGACATGCTGGGCGTCTGCATCAAGATCCTGGGCGATGTCTCCAGTGTCGACGCGGCCCTGCGACAGGGCCATCAGGTGGCCGAGCAGATGCAGGGGCGCCCGGTCAGCCAGGTTATCAGCCGTCCGGATCCCCAGGCGTGGAAGGCGATCGAATCACCGTTGGAAGTCAATCCCTTGATGCAACAGAGCGTGGTCTTCCGGCCTCGCTCGCAGGAAGAGTCGGGTGCCATGAACCAGACGAGCGAACCGATTTCGGCTTTGGGTTTCATCGAAACGCAGGGCTTCACCGCCGTTTTTGAAGCGATCGACACGGCCTGCAAGGCGGCGAACGTGGAAGTGCTGGGCAAGGAGAAGCTCGGTGGCGGCTACGTGACGGTGATCATCAAGGGCGACGTGGCCGCCGTGAAGGCCGCCATTGATTCGGGCAAGCAGAAGGTCGAAGGCCTCGGCAAGCTGATTGCCGCCCACGTGATCCCGCGCCCCAGCGCCTCGGTCATCGCCCTGCTCCCGAAGTAGCTTGCCGGAGCGCGGGCGTCCCGCCCGCCCAGGAGCAAGTTCTCGCGCTGCCATGGCCTTGAGGCTGTTCGATGCGGCCGGGACGG
>CAZUJM010000030.1:14637-22038 GCA_964620405.1 uncultured Pirellulaceae bacterium
TCCTGGAGCAAGTTCTCGCGCTGCCATGGCCTTGAGGCTGTTCGATGCGGCCGGGCCGGCCGCGCTCCCCTCTCAAACGCTCAGGTGCCGCATCCGATTGCGCATCACGCGATCTCGATGAGCGGGAAATGCCGACGAGAACCGCCACTGGTCCGCGCTGGAAACCAGCTGTGCCATCACGGGATTGTGCTCGATGTAGGCAATCGTGTCCTCCAATTGGACCGTCGACTTCATGAAGGTATCGAAGTAGTCCGGGAACCAGAATCGTCCCTGTCGGTCGAGGATTCGATTCGCTTCGTGCGCCGTGTACGACTTCCAGCCACCAACGATGGTTGTCAACGAACGATCGGGCAGCGGCGCGATCAGTGTGTGCACATGGTTGGGCATGATGCACCAGGCCAGCAGATCGTAGTCTCGCAGATCACCGTGGATCAAAGTGTTCTCCACAAGCCCGGCGATGCGAGAGTCGGTCAGCAGGCAACTGCCGGAACCCAGGTCGACGTAAGCATCGATGCGCCGGCGCAGGATCTCACGGCGACGTATTCGCGGGGATTCCGCTAGTTCCCGCTTCCACCGTTCAATCGTTTCGATTGGCATGCTGTCGTGCAGTCGAAAACTGATGAACTGGATGCGGCCGGTCTCATCGCAGTGGGGCAAATAGCCGCGCGAATGGAATCCTCGTGGTTTTCGGGGATGCGAATCCTTCATCGTGCTTCTCCTTGACGTGGTCGCCGGCGGGCAGCGGATCAACGTAAGGGAAGCTTCCCAGGGAGGGAACGCAGTGTGGGAGTTTGCCGGAGCGCGGGCGTCCCGCCCGCCCTGGGAGTACGTACTCTCGTTGCCAGGGCCTTGAAACTGTTCGTTGCGGCCGGGACGGCCGCGCTACGCCAGGAGCAGTTTTTCTCGTTGCGTGGGCCTTGAGGCTGTTCGATGCGGCCGGGACGGCCTCGCTACAACTCGCACTCCAACTAACGCTGCGACGAACGTCCCAGCACCTCGTCCAGCGACACCGGTTTGCCGCCCTGGCGTTTGCTTTCGTCGGCGGCTTCCATGAAGGCGTAGATCTCGAGTGTCTCCCGCGCGTCGATCGGTGGCTTGCCTGTGCGGAAGAACTTCACGATTTCCACAACGAGCGGCCGGTAGCCCTCGAAGTTACCGAGCACCCGCGTTCCCTTCTCCGCGAAGACGGTGCCGCCGTATCCCGCCTGGCCGTCGCGTTGGCCGCGGAACGTTCCGATGCGACCATCCTTCCATCGGCCCATGACCACGTCCGCTCCGGGGGACGTCATGCGAGTCACCGTCTCGCAACCAGGACCCATCACGGTGAAGAGGGTTTCCACGCCGTGGATGCCATACCAGAACAGGTCGGGGTGGGTGGGTTCCAACGCGCAGGGACTGTACGCATCGCAGCCAAAGACCTTGCCCAGCGAGCCGGCGCGGATCTCCTGCGCCGACTGAAGGTACCGCAGGGACGAGCAGGAGAAGAAGGGCACACCCGCTTGTTCGGCTTCCCGGACGATCGTGATGGCGTCCGCCAAGCTGCCAGCGATGGGCTTGTCGATGAACACCGGCTTGCCCGCCGCCAGCACGGGGCGGACCTGCTCCAGATGAGGTCGTCCATCGTTCGTCTCCAGCAGCACACCGTCCACCTGGGACAGCAGTTCCGGGATCGAATCCACGATCTTCACGCCCAGCGCCTGGATCTTCTCCTTGTACGCCGGCACTCGCTCGACGCTCGACTGGATATCGCGACTCCCTTCGGGAAACGCCGCCACGATGCGGCAGTTCGCCAGTTCGGCGGGCGGATTCGGCGCATTGAGGAGTTCGGCGAAGGCGATTGCGTGCGATGTGTCCAGCCCGATGATTCCCAGTCGCAGCGAGCGTGGCGTCGCTTCGGCCGCGAGGCTGCGGACCGCGTTTCCTGAAAGGACGAAGGTCGCGAGGAGAACCGCCAGCACGAAGTGAGCGGTTGCGGCCGGGCATGAAAACAGCCGTCGATGCATCGGGGAGCCCTTTTCCATGAATCGAGGAGGGTGGGGAAACCGGCTCGCCACGCGTCAGCGCGCGACGCCGAAACAGTAGATGGCCGCATCCGTGCGGATGTACATGCGCTGGTCGTGCAGGACAGGGGTTGCCATGATGCGTTCGCCGAAGTCATGCGAGCCGAGGATTTCCCAGGATCCGCCGGCGCGCACGATGGTCATCACGCCGGACTCGCTGGTCGCATACACCTTGCCGTCGCCGGCGACGAGCGACGAGAAATAGTTGCCGCGTCCAGCGAGTCGACCTTGTTTGATCATCTGGCCCGTGGCCGCGTCCAGCGTCGTGAGGATGCCGCTGTCCTTCGCCATGTAGAGCACGCCGTCGTACAGGGCAGGACTGGCGACCGTGGGCAGGCCTCGCTGGTGGATCCACTTGACATGCGTGTCGGTGACGTCGCCCTCGCCGCCCAGTTCAATTGCCATCGCGACGTTCTCGGCCCGCGAGAAAATCTCGGCATACCGTCGCCATTCCAGCTCATCCAGCTGCTTGTCCTGGTTCGTATCCATGCGGAAGAATCGCTGGCGCACTTCGCCCTCCGGCAGTTCCTCCTCGCCAACCAAGTTGTCCCCGTTCCGGTCGTGCATCTGCAGGGTCTCGCTGAAGGGCGGCATCGTAATCCGCGCGTCGGGATCGCCGCCGGGGGTCCAGGTGGCCAGATAGAGGCGATCGGCCGTGACCAGGGGCGTCGTGTCGACGATCCGCGAAAGGCCGTTGACCCACCAGACCTTGCGGCCGTCGGCCGGATCGTAGGCCGCCAGCTGCAGCGAACCGGCGACCACCACCTGCGTCTTGCCGTTCACTCGCACCACGACCGGCGTCGAATAGCTGCGGGCGAACTCCGCGCGTTCCGTGCGCCAGACCGTCGTTCCATCACGCGGGTCGATCGCCATCAGGAAGCTGTTTACGTCGTGGTCTTCGTTCAAGATCACCTTGTCGTCGACCAGGATCGGCGAGCTGGCCGCCCCGAACTCGTCCTGGAACGGCCCCAGCTCCTTGGCCCACACGAGCTTGCCGTCGAGGTCGTAGCAGAGCATGCCGTAACTGCCGAAGAAGGCATACACCTGCCGGCCATCGCAGGCGGGCGAACTGGAGGCCGGGCTGCCCGTCGGGTGGAACGCTTCCAGATTTCGCATCGGCGCGGCTTGAGTCCAGAGGACCCGGCCGGTGCGGGCGTCGACCGACGCCGTGGCCAGTTCCTTCGCTTCGGCATTCCAGGTCGTCACATACAACTTCCCGCCGGCCAGGCAGGGCGTGGAATTGCCCGGCGGCAGGGGAGTCCGCCAGAGGAGTTCCGAGTCATCGAACTTGGAGGGCAGGGCGGCCGGTTCCGAAGACAATCCCTGGTCACGACGGAAGTAGGCCAGCGTCTCTTCGTTCGTCTCCTGCGCCAACGCAATGCTGCCGGCGAGCAGCACCAGCGGCGCAAGAATCCGACAGGCGAATCGACGGATCGCGAAGAGGCGGGTACAGGCAGCCATGGTCGAGTGTCCGGAGGTGGTAAAACGAACGAGGGATCCCGGCCGGGAACGCGAGGTCACCTTAGCAGATTCCCGACGGGGATCCTACCGTGGGGATGCATGCGCCGGCGCGTTGACAGGCCGCGCCCGGCCGCCACAATAGTGTCACTTCGGCCGCGATCCGCCTGCATGCGACGCGCGTCGTTCTGCTCCCTGCTCCCTGCTCCCTGCTCCCGCCTTCTTTCCCTCCCCCTTGCCAAGCGCGCCCGTCCTCGCGGACGCGTCCTATCCGGATCAACCCTCCATGATGCGCTACCTGTTCGCGTTGCTCGCGGTCCTGCTCTTGGAACTCTTTCACGCCAGCGCCCTCGCCCAGGCGACTCCGGCGGAGTCGCTCGCCGATTCGCCACGTGCCGATTCCCCAAGCCCCGACTGGCTCCTCGATGGCAGTCCCTATCGAGCGCGAGCGCATCGCAGCGAAGCGGGCGACGAACTGGTGTTGGAAAATGGCCTCCTGCGTCGCGTCTGGCGCCTGCAGCCCAACGCGGCCTGCGTGGCGCTGGACAACCAGATGACCGACCAGTCGCTGCTGCGGTCCGTGCGTCCCGAAGCTCGCGTCACGGTCGATGGCCAAGCCTACGATGTCGGCGGTCTCGTGGGCCAGCCGAACCATGCTTACCTGACGCCGGAGTGGCTGTCTTCCATGACGGCCGATCCGAAGGCCCTGCGTTTTACGCGATTGAAGATCGACACTCCGCAGCCGCGCTTCGCCTGGAAACAGGTGCGTCGCCACGCGCCGGACGCGCAGTGGCCGCCGCGCGGAGTGCGCGTACGCATGTTCTTCGAACTGCCCGCGCCCGCGGAACCAGCTCGCGAAACCGTCGCGCCCTTCGAAGTCGAAGTGGCGTACGAACTGTACGACGGCATTCCGCTCATGTCCAAATGGATCACCGTCCACAACCGCTCCGACCGGACGATCACCGTCGATCGGTTCCGCGGCGAGGAACTGGCGGTCGTCGAGCATTCGAATTTCGTGGAAGCGCCTGCGGGCGTACCGATTCCCCGGCCCGACTACCTGCACGTCGAGACGGACTTCGCGTTCGGCGGGTTCAACCACGAGCAGGCGAATCGCCACGCGGTGCGCTGGGATGTTGATCCGCTCTATGAGACCCAGGTCAACTACTTGAAGCAGACGCCGTGCCTGCTGGTGTGCGAGCCGTCCGAAGGCCCGGCCCAGGAGGTCGCGGCGGGCGGGCGTTTCGAGGGATTTCGTGCCTTTGAACTCGTGCACGACGGGACCGACCGCGAACGTCAGGCGCTGGCCCTGCGTCGCATGTACCGCACGATCGCGCCCTGGGTGACCGAGAATCCGCTCATGCACCACATGCGGACGGCCGATCCCGCCGAAGTGCGTCGCGCGATCGACGACGCGGCGGCCGTGGGCTTTGAAATGATCATCCTGTCGTTCGGCAGCGGGTTTGATGTCGAGAACCGCGATCCGGAGTACGCGCGGCAGTGGCGCGAGATCGCCGACTACGCGCATGGAAAAGGAATCGAACTCGGCGGCTACTCGCTGCTCTCGTCGCGACGCATCGGCAACGGCCAGGATATCGTGTCGCCTCCCGGCCAGCAGCCGACGCATGGCAACTGCCCGGCGCTGACCAGCGAATGGGGCCAAGCCTACTTCAAGCAGCTCCATCATTTCTTCGAGCAGACGGGCTTCGATGTCCTGGAGCACGATGGGCCGTATCCCGGCGATGTCGACGTCACGCCGCGGCCGCCGTTGCAAAAAGGTGCCCTCGATTCCCGCTGGGCGCAGTGGCGCGTCACACGCGACTTCTATGTCTGGTGCCGCGAGCGGGGCGTCTACCTGAACGCGCCCGACTACTACTATCTCGCGGGTACGAACAAGTGCGGCATGGGGTACCGCGAAGTCAACTGGTCGCTGCCTCGCGCGCAGCAACTGATCCACACGCGGCAGAACATCTTCGACGGCACCTGGTCCAAGACGCCGTCCATGGGCTGGATGTTCGTGCCTCTTTCCGAATACCACGGCGGCGGCGCGGCCGCCACCATCGAACCACTCGACCAGCACCGCGACCACTATCGACAGATGCTGCAGGCCAACCTCGCGATGGGCGTGCAGGCCTGCTACCGGGGACCGCGACTGTTCGACACCGAAGCGACCAAGCAGATGGTGGCGGAGAATGTCGCGTGGTTCAAGAAGTATCGCGACATCCTCGAGTCCGATGTGGTCCATGGCCGACGCGCCGATGGGCAGGACCTGGACTGGGTGCTGCATGTCAATCCGCGTCTGGCGGAGAAGGGCATGCTGGTGGTGTTTAATCCTGGCCAGCAAACAGTCCGCAAAACCCTCGATGTGAACCTGTACTATACGGGGATCACCGACGAGGCGACGGTCGCGGCTAGCGATGCGACGCCCGTGAAGCTGCGATTGGGCCGCGACTACCGGGTGCGCGTTCCCGTCGAAGTGCCGCCGGGCGGCATGGCGTGGTACACCATTCGCTGACGCGCGACCGCCTGCGGGGATAAACGACTGTGGGAACCTTTCGCTTGCTGCTGTCGCAAGTCGTCGCCGATGCGCGGAAGCATGTGTCGCGCGATCGCCTTGGGACGCTTGCGATCTTGCTTGCCTGGCAGGCTCTGGGGGCCCCGCAGGCCCTGCTTCCCAGTGGACACGACTTCGCGAGGGCGGCGGAGCCGTCCGTGGAGTCCCCAGGCGACGAAACGAACACCTGGGAAACCGTGGCTGTGCCGGGGGTCGCGGAGACGTCCGACCCGACAGTCTGGTACCGCGCCTGGGTTCGTGTGCCCGATGCCTGGACGAGTCGGCAAGGCCTGCTGGCCGATTCCGTGGTGCTGACCGTCGAGGGTGTCTCGGAGGTGGCGGCCGTCCATGTGAATGGCGTCCTGGTCGGTCAATGCGGCAGCGTCTCCCCCACACTCGTCTCGGCACGCGACGAAGTCCATCGCTTCAAGGTGCCGCCCGGAACGCTTCGATCTTCGGAATACAACGCCATCACGATCCAGATGTTCTCGCCGGAACGGAAGATCGGTTTCGTGGCGCGGGCGCCGGTGCTGTCGGGCTATCACGAAGAGGCCGTGCTCGCCGGATCGTGGGAGCGTCATCCGGGGGAGGAGCTTGCGGAGGCCGAACGCCTGTCGCGCGCGGAACGGCCGCGGACCGCCGTGTTCGAGCAGTTCGGCTTGGCCACTTCGGCCCTTCGTCGTCCCGAACGGCTGACACCCGGACGTCACTTGGAGCCGGAGGCTTCGCTGGCCGCCATGAAGACGACCGACGACCTGGCCGTGGATCGCGTGCTGTCTGAACCAGAGATCGGGCAACCGCTCGCGCTGGACTTCGATTCGCGCGGACGCCTGTGGGTGGTGGAGTACCGGCAGTATCCGTATCCCCAGGGACTGACGGTGGTCAGCCGCGACAAGTACTACCGCGCGGCCTACGACCGGATGCCCGAGCCTCCGCCACACGGCGAACGCGGACTCGATCGCGTCTCCATCCATGAAGACGCGGACGGCGATGGTGTGCTGGAGAGCCACAAGACGTTCGTCGACGGCTTGAATATCGTGTCGTCGGTCGAAGTGATGGACGAGGGCGTCTGGGTGCTGAACCCGCCCTACCTGCTGTTCTACCCGGATCGCAACCAGGATGACATTCCGGATGGCGACCCGGAAGTGCACCTGGAGGGCTTCGGCCTGGAGGATACGCACTCGATCGCCAACAGCCTGACGTGGAGTCCGGACGGCTGGTTGTATGGAGCCCAGGGCAGCACCACGTCATCGCGCATCCAGGTGCGGGGACGCGATGAACCGGCCGTCTACCGTGACGGCGCCATGATCTGGCGTTACCATCCCGGCCAGC
>CAZUJM010000030.1:22048-25067 GCA_964620405.1 uncultured Pirellulaceae bacterium
AGCGGCGTTATGAAGTATTCGCGGAAGGCGGCGGCAATTCGTTTGGCATCGAAATCGACTTGGCCGGCAACTTGTTCTCCGGGCACAACGGCGGCAACACGCGCGGTTTCCATTATCACCAGGGCGCTTACTACCAGAAGGGAACCGACGACAAGTATGGTCCGCTCTCGAACCCGTTCGCCTTCGGTTTCCTCACGGCGATGGGGCACGCCGAGTCGCCGCGTTTCAGCCATGACCTGGTGATCTACGAGGGCACGGGGCTTCCCGAAGCATATCGCGGCAAGCTGTTTTCCATCGATCCCTTGCAGCAGCGTGTGGTGCTGGCCGACATCGAACCCGACGGGTCGACCTTTCGCACGACCGATCGCTCGTTTCCGTTGGAGACGAATGACTTGGCGTTTCGGCCGATCGATATCACCACGGGGCCAGACGGAGCGCTTTACATCGCCGATTTTTGCGAGGAGTTCATCGCCCACGGGCAGCATTTCCAGGGGCAGGTGGCTCCCGAGACCGGCCGCGTCTGGCGACTGCGCGCCCGCCGGGAACTTGTCGAGGACGCAGCCCCAGGTGACGCGCCGGGTGCTGCGGCGAAGCCTCGGTTGTCTCCGCGCCAGGAGCCCGATCTGCGGTCGCGAGGCAGCCAGGCCTGGCTGGCGCTGCTGGGCGATCCTGATCGATGGATGCGGCGCACGGCCACGCGACTGCTGATCGAGCGACCGGACCTCGATGCGCGGCCGGCGCTGGAGGCGATGCTGGAGGCCGTGGATCACCCCTCGGCGCTGGAAGCACTCTGGGTCCTGCACGCCTGGGGCGGCCCTCGCGAAGATCTGATGCGCCGCGGCCTGACGCACGCTCTCCCCGAAGTGCGGCGCTGGGCGGTGCGCCTGCTGGGCGACTCGCGGCAGACTCCGTCCGACGACCTCCGCACGCTGTTGCTCGAAATGGCCAGGCAGGAGAAAGATCCGGCTGTACGCGCGCAGCTGGTCTGCTCCGCGCAGCGCTGGGAGGCCTCGTTTGCGCTGCGAGTGCTGGAGGCGTGGGTGGCCGCGGAGGAGACACGAGAGGACGCGCCTGCGGATCCTTGCCTGCCGCTGCTGGCGTGGTGGGCGCTGGAGTCGAAGGCGGGCCATCGCGAGGAGGTGCTGCGGTGGTTCGCGCAGCCCGCCATCCGGCAGCAGCCGCTGGTGCGTGAGACGCTGATGCCGCGACTGGCGCGGCGATATGCATCCGGACCGCATGAGGACTTGGAGGCGTATCGCCAACTGCTCACGCTCGCCGTCGACGCGACGTCACGCGAGGCGATGGTGGCCGCCTTCGAACAGGCCTTCGCCGGACGTTCGCTGGCGGAAGTTCCCGAGTCGGTGGTGCGCGCGATCCAGCAGGCGGGCGGTGGTTCCCTGGCCCTGCGGATTCGCCAGGGAGATCGCCCGACGCTGGAGGAGGCCGTGGCCTCGGTGTGGCGCGAGGGCGTGCGCATCGAACAGCGCGTGGCGGCCGTTCGCCTGCTGGGCGAACTGGCCGATGAACGCGGCCGTCGTCCGCTGCGCGAAGCCCTGGCGTCCTCACCGCACGCAGAGGTTGCCTTCGAAGCGCTGCAAGTCCTTCGCGGTGACACACGCGATCGCGTGGCGACCGAGGCGCTCCGACGCTGGCCCACTTGGACGCCGGAGCAGCAGGTCCAGGCGCTCCGCGTCCTTGCCACCCGCGTCAACTGGGCGCGCTCCGTGCTGTTCGCGATCGAACAAGGCAGCCTGCCGCGCGAGGCCGTGCCGCGCGACGTGGTGCAGCAGCTGGCTTGGCTGGACGATCCGTCGATGGCGGACCAGTTGCAGCGCCTGTGGCCCGACCAGGACCACGACACCGGGCGCGCGCAGGCCGAAACGAACCGCGTGCGACGCGCGCTCGAAGCCGGCGGCAGCGATCCTTACGCCGGACGCGAACTGTATCGCGTGCACTGCGCGAAGTGCCATACGCTCTATCGGGAAGGCGGACAGATCGGCCCGAACCTCACCCCCTACGCCCGCCATCAGGTGGCCAACCTGCTGTTGCAGGTCGTGAACCCGAGCCTGGAGATTCGCGAGGGATTCGAAACCTGGGTCGCCGAACTGGACGACGGCCGGGTGGTCAGCGGTTTCCTGGCCGACCAAGATCCACACGCGCTGGTGTTACGGACAGTGGACGGGGCGAACGTGCGGGTGCCGCGGGACGCGGTGGAACAGCTGCGGCGCGACCCGCGTTCCCTCATGCCGGCTGGGCTCACGGAACCGCTCTCCGAACAGCAGCTGCGGGATCTGTTTGCGTTTTTGCGGCTAAGCCAGCCGCTGAACTGAGACGTAGCGCCCACTTCCGCGTTGCAATGAGGTCGTGGGCATGCCATAACGGAGGGGTCGCCGGGGTGGGATCGCCCGGGCGATCCCGCCTGTTGGAGAGCCGCCGATGCCTCGCCCGCCCGCTGCTCCTGAACATCCTCAGTTTCCCCGACGCCACCTGCTGCAGGCCGGCGCCATCGGGCTGCTTGGTCTCGGAACGAGCCACCTCGAAGCGTTGCGCGCCGAAGCGTCCGAAGCGGCCGACAAGAGTTCGGCAAGCGACTCGGCTCCGCAGGCACGCAGCGTGATTTTCATTTTTCTCTCCGGCGGACTGGGACAGCACGACAGTTTTGACATGAAGCCGCAGGCGTCGGAGGAGATCCGCGGCGAATTCCGGCCGATCGCCACTCGCACGCCGGGAGTGCAGATCTGCGAACATCTGCCGCGGCTCGCCCAGTGCAGCCACCTCTGGTCGCTGGTCCGCAGCCTCACGCATCCCTACAACGACCACTCGCAGGGACACATGGTGATGCTGAGTGGCCGGTCGGAACTGCCGCTCGGGTTCAACCCCAGTCGCCCGCTGCCGACGGACCATCCCTCGATCGCATCGGTCGCGGCCGCCGTCACGCAAGCTCGCAACAACCTGCCGCCTGCGATTGTGCTGCCCGAGAAGCTGGTCCATCGGAGCGGACGACTGCTGCCTGGCCAGT
>CAZUJM010000030.1:25077-33360 GCA_964620405.1 uncultured Pirellulaceae bacterium
TTCCTAGAGTGCTGCCGTTTCAATCCCGAGTCGTATGGCGCGTGGCCGCTCTACGGCTTCGATCACCAGAAAGGTCCGCTCAATCCGGACACGATGGCGTTCCTCGCCCCGAGCCTGGCGTTGCCGGAGGGATTGTCGCGGGAGCATTGGCAGGATCGCGTGGGACTGCTGGCCCAGATCGAGCGGCAGCGTCGAGAGCTTGCGAAGCTGGCCGAAGTCGGTTCGTTCGATCGGTTCCAAGAGCGGGCTTTGTCGATGCTGGCCCAGGGCAACATGCAGCAGGTGTTCGACATTGCGACGGCTGACGACCGCACGCTGGATCGCTACGGCCGCCACGCGTTCGGCTGGTCGCTGCTGTTGGCGCGACGGTTGGTGGAGGCGGGCGTCAACCTGGTGCAGGTGAACCTGGGGAACAATGAGACGTGGGACACGCACGGGAATGCCTTCCCGAACTTGAAGAACCATCTGCTGCCGCCGATGGACCAAGCCGTGTCGACGCTGCTGGAGGACCTGCAGGAACGCGGCCTGCTGGATTCGACGCTGGTGGTGATGGCGGGCGAGTTTGGGCGCACGCCGAAGATCTCACACCTTCCGCAGCACTATGCGTTGCCGGGCCGCGATCACTGGGGACGCGTCCAGTCCGTGCTGCTCGCGGGCGGCGGCGTCCGCGGCGGCGTGGTGGTGGGTTCGACCGACAAACTGGGCGGCGAGCCGCGCGACAGTCCGCAGACGCCCGAGTCGTTCGCCGCCACCATCTATCGCGCCCTGGGACTGCCGAAGCAGGCCGCATGGCACGACCTGCTGGATCGGCCGATTCCGGTCTACTACGGCGAGCCGATCCCGGGACTGCTCGGTTAAACGTCCGAGACACGGCCGAAGCTCTGCGGCCGGCGTCCCACGACTGCCTCGTCGAACGGTTGTGCGACGAGACAGTTATCGCCGCAACCACCGCGCGAACCTCTGTCCGCGCGAACCACTGGCCGCGTGAACCTCTGGTCACACGGACAATCTTGTTGTTCCCCGCCGAGCCCGCTGGTACAACGTCGACTCCCCCGGTGTTGCAGGCGTTGCGTATTGGGGGCAACCAGCTGTCGGGCGACCAGGTGGTGGGGAGATTCCAGTGGTCAACATGCGTGAGATCCAAACCTTCATGGGTGTGTGGCGCGGCGCAAGATCCAAGCGAGTCGGTGCGAGGCGGGGGAGGGGGTGGCGTGGCCGTTTGCGGCGACGGCACGCCGAGCTGCTGGAGAACCGCAGGCTACTGGCGGCCGAGGTGGTGATCTCGGAGTTCATGGCGGCCAACGGTTCGACGCTGGCCGATGCGAACGGCGACCATCCCGATTGGATTGAAGTGCGCAACGTCTCGGAACGCCCCGTGGATCTCGGGGGTTACGCACTGACGGACGATCCGGCGCATGAGCGGCCTTGGCAATTTCCGACGCGCGTGCTGGCTGCTGGCGACGCCGTCGTCGTCTTTGCTTCGTCCCGCGGCGTGCCGGACGGAGATGGCAACCTGCACGCCGACTTTCGGTTGAATTCGGAGGGCGACTATCTGGCGCTCCTGCGGCCGGATGGAAGCGTGGCAACCGAGTTCGCGCCGGAATATCCTCCGCAGGTGCGCGATGTCTCCTACGGAATCTCGCGTCGCGAAGAGTCGACGCCGCTGGTAGCTCCGGCAAGCGCGGCCCAGTACTTGGTCCCGGGCTTCTTCGATGGACCTGCGCTGGGGACGCGCTGGCGAGACCCCGGATTTGATGACGCGCGCTGGAAGCCGGGGACGGCTTCGCTGGGGTACGACGCGCAAGCGGCGATCCCGACGAACCTGGCCACGAAGGGCGCGGCGACGCAGTCGTCCACCGGATTTTCGATGAACGCAGCGGCGGCCACAGATGGGAAGCTGGACACGTTCTCCCACACGGCCGACCTACCGGACTCCTGGTGGCGATTGCGGCTGGCGGCCGATGCGTCGCTCGGTCGCCTCGTTCTTTGGAACCGCATCGACTGCTGCGCCGAACGCATGTCGAACTTCCGCGTCACCGTGTCGGACAGCCAGGGGAAGGTTGCCTGGGAGCACGACTACTACACGCCTGCGGACGGCGGCGGCTTCGTGCTGCAGGGCGATGCGCTGGAGATCGACCTGCCCGCCGGCACGCGCGGCAACACGATCGAAGTCCGGCTGCTGGGGCAGAACCGGGAAGGAAACGGCTATCTGTCCATCGCGGAAGCGCAGGTGTTCGAAGCGGTCGGCTACCTGGGCCAGTTCCAGACGGACGTCCGTTCCGAGATGTTCGACTGGAACTCGTCGGCCTACTTGCGGATCCCGCTGGAGGTGGCGGCGGGAGTTTCATTCGATGAACTGCAACTGTCGGCGCAGTACGATGACGGCTTCGTGGCGTTCCTGAACGGCCGCGAGATCGCGCGGCGGAACGCGCCGGAGTCGCTGGACTGGATTGCGCGGGCGACGGCGGACCGCGCGAGTACAGACGCTTTGAAACCGGAGCGGCTCCGCATTCCGGTCGCGGCGACGGACCTCCGCGCGGGAAAGAACGTGCTGGCCATCCACACGCTCAACGACCGGTTGGACTCCAGCGACTTCCTGCAGTCGTACGGGCTGGAGGGAATCGAGGGCGTGCGCGAGGCGCGAGCTTTCTTTCCGCAGCCGACGCCTGGGCAACCCAACGGGGAGGGCGTGTCGGGGTTCGTGGCGGCTCCGCAGTTCACGGTGGCGCGCGGCCTGTACAGCGAACCGTTTGCCACCCGGATCGTGGGGCCCGCGGACGCGACGCTCGTGTACACCACCGATGGCAGCGCGCCGACTCTGGCGAACGGTCGGCAGGTGTTGCCTCCGGTGCCTGGTAGCGCGGCGATGGTGGAGGTGCCGGTCGCGACTACGTCGACGCTGCGTGCCGCCGCGTTCCGCGACGGCTGGAGTGCTTCGCAGGTCGCGACTCACACCTATATCTTCCCGGCGGATGTCGTCAAGCAGCCGGCGGTGATCCCGGGGTTGCCGACGACCTGGGACGGCAAGAGCGAATCGCCGATCAAGGCCGACTACCAGATGGACCCGGACGTCGTCAACGATCCACGATACCAGGCCGACGCGGTGCGCGGCCTGAGCGGCATCCCGTCGGTCTCGCGCGTCATGAACCCCGACGACCTGTTCGGGGCGGAGCGGGGGATCTACATCCATTCGGGCGAGCGGGGGCCGGCGTGGGAGCGTGCGACGTCGGTGGAGATCCTCGAGAAGGATGGCCGATCGTACCAGGCCGATTCCGGGGTCCGCATCCATGGCTACAGCTGGCGGTTCCACGCGATCACGCCCAAGCATTCGTTCCGGCTGGAGTTCAGCGACGAGTATGGACCGTCCAAACTGGACTACAAGCTGTTCCCGGACTCCCCGGTGGACCGCTTCGACAGCATCGTGCTCCGCGCGCAGGGCGGTCGCGCGTGGGCCGGCGAACAGGAACCGCTGCAGACGCAGTATATCCACGACGCGTTCGCGCGCGACACGGCCCGCGACATGGGCAAGGTGGACGGCCACGCGGCTTTTTTCCACCTGTACCTCAACGGCGTCTACTGGGGGCTGTACCACGCGGTGGAACGGCCCGACGCGGAGATGGGCGCGGAGTATTTCGGGGGCGAGCCGGAAGACTACGACGCCTTGAACCGGCGCACTTCGACCAATGAAGCCATCGACGGCACGCTGGAACGATACAACGAGATGATCGCGCTGGCGAACAAGGGAATCGCCACGGCGGAAGACTACGCGAAGATGCAGCAGTATGTCGACCTCGACAACCTGATCGACTTCTTCCTGATCCATCAGTACATGACCAATCGCGACGGGCCGGAGGTGTTCGAGTCGAACAACCAGCGGGCGATCGGAAGTCGTGTGGGTGACGCCCGGTTCCGCTTCTTCGTGTGGGACATGGAATACAGCATGTGGAACGCGACGGACCGGATCAACATCGACGTCGATGTGCCCACGAGCGCGTCGCGCGTCTACAGCGCGCTGCGGCAGTATCCCGAGTTCCGGTTGCGGTATGCGGACCGGGTCCACCAGCACCTGTTCCACGACGGCGCGCTGACGCCCGAGAAGGCGGCGGCGCGGTGGCAGGCACGGGCCGACGAGATCTACACGGCCGTGGTCGACGAGTCGGCGCGCTGGGGCGATGCGAAGCGCGCGAAACCTTACACGCGCGACAAGGAGTGGCTCGACGAACTCAACCGGCTCAAGACTCGCTACTTCCCGCAGCGGACCGCGATCCTGCTCAAGCAACTGACGGACGCCGGCCTCTATCCGACCCTGGAGGCTCCGCAGTTCGACCGGCACGGCGGCTACGTAACGCCCGGATATGAACTGACCATGTCGGCACCCCAGGGCGAGATCTACTACACGCTCGATGGTTCCGATCCGCGGCGCGCCATCGACTGGGGAGCCCCCCCCGTGCTGGTGCCGCTCGGTGCGACTTGGAAGTACCTGGACGACGGCACCGACCAAGGTACTGCGTGGCGGGAACTGCCGTTTGACGACGGCCGCTGGAAGGCGGGGCCCGCCGAGTTCGGGTATGGCGACGGCGACGAGAAGACGGTGATCCATTGCGGACCCGACGCTCCCGCCTGCGCCGTCAACAACCAGATCACCTCCTACTTCCGCCATGAGTTCCAGTTGGAGGACCCGGCTCGTTTCGCGTCGCTGCTGGCGCGGATCCGGCGGGATGATGGAGCGATCATCTACCTGAACGGCGTGGAGGTGGCGCGGACGAACATGCCGAATGGGCCGATCACGTTCCAGTCGCTGGCCATCACGGCAGCGGCCGAAACGGCCTACACGCCGATTCGGCTTCCGGCCTCGGCGCTGCGGGCGGGCCGCAACGTCATCGCCGTGGAGATCCACCAGCGACGCGCAAGCGACAACGACGTCAGCTTCGACATGGAATTGATGGGCATCTACGCGGCCGCCGGTGAACCGTCGCCCGCCGCGCGGAAGTATTCGTCCGCCGTGCGGATCGCGTCCGACGCGGTCGTCAAGGCGCGGGTGCTGTCGGCCGGCGTGTGGAGCGCGCTGAACGAGGCAGAGTTCTTCGCGGGGGCGCCGGCGGATTCCAGCAACCTGCGGGTCACGGAAGTGAACTACCATCCGCTCCGGGATGGCGACCATGAGTTCCTGGAACTGGCGAATGTCGGGATGGAGCGGATCAGTTTGGCGGGTGTGCGGATCACGGAGGGCGTCGAGTTCCAGTTTGATGGCAGCGCCGTGCGTTCGCTGGAGCCCGGGCAGCGGGTGGTCGTGGCGCGGAACGTCGACGCCTTCCATGCCCGTTACGCCCCGGGCATCGCGGTCGCCGGAGCCTACTCGGACAAACTCGATGACGGCGGTGAGCGGCTGCGCGTGATCGCCGCCAGCGGCGCGGTCATCCAGGATTTCGTCTTCGACGACGAAGCTCCCTGGCCGGAACTGGCCGATGGGGGCGGCGCGACGCTGGAGGTGGTGGATGTGCGGGGCGACGCCGGCGATCCCCGCAACTGGCGAACCAGTCCACTGCCCGATGGATCCCCCGGTTCGGCCGCGTGGCTTCCCGGCGACGCCAACCTGGATGGGCGTTTTGACTCGGCCGACCTGGTGGTCGTCTTCCAAGCGAACCAGTATGAGAAACCCGCGTCGGCCGATGCTCCAAACGACGCCGGCTGGTCGGCTGGCGACTGGAACCGCGACGGCTTCTTCAACTCCGCCGACCTCGTCTTCGCCATGCAGTTGGGATACGACTTGGTGGTAACCCCGAAGGGCACGGAGAACACGGAGGTTTAACTGCGGAGGTGAAGGAGATCACTTCCACGCGGCCCGTTCACCGGCCTGCTCGTCGAGGACAGGGATGCGCCGGAGCGGTTCGCTCCGGACTCTCCGTGTCCTCCGTGTCCTCTGTGTCCTCTGTGGTTGCCGTGGTTGCCGTGGTTGCCGTGGATACCGTGGATACCGTGGATACCGTGGATACCGTGGATACCGTGGATACCATCCCTCCCGCCACGGATTCCGCGTGCGTGGTTAGAAGCAGCTCGTCTGGCGAATGGGGCGCATCGCGCCCAGGACGGCGAAGAGCGAGACGGCGGCGCCGAGGACGAGCAGGCTGATCTGAAGGTACATGGCGGACAGCTCCTGAACAGGAGGCGAAGGGAAGTGAGGATGCCTGCTATCACTCGCAAAGCGAGTGCCATTTCCCTTTTGGCGGTCGAGTCGGTGGTTCTGCGTTTCGAACGCCCGGCCTGTGGCATCAGCTTGATGGCGCGCGGTATCGCCTGACGCTCGATTGATGGCGCGCGATTCATGGGAGCAGTTCGACGGAAGAAGGCCGCGTGAGTCGAGATGAAGGCGCGGGTGGCCGAGAGCGAGGGGCGCAAGAGAGAAGCACCGTACCCCGCAGCGGTACGGTGCTTCGAAGCAGGCCGCGGCCTGGATCAGGGCCTGGCTCGCGGCGTGGCGAGCCAGGCGTTCTCGGCACGGATCAGCTGCAGCCCATGCTGTTGCCACAGTTGTGGCACAGGTAGCAGTTGCCGTTACGAACGGTAATGGAACCGCAGTTGTCACAGCTGGGCGCGTCCATCTGGAAGCGGGCGAACTGATCGTTGCGGTTTTGGGCCGAATCGCCTTCGGCAGGAGCCTTCATCCGCGCGCCGGCTCGATCGAGCAGGTCGGCGTTGGAGTGCCCGTTGCCGTTGCCGTGTCCGTTGCTGGCGGACGAGTCGGCGGCGTGTTTGTCGCCGTGCTTGTCGCCGTTCTTCTCACCGTGCTTCTCGGCCGTCTTGGCGACGGGCAGGGCGATGCTGGCGACCGGCGACGCCTCGGACTTGGAGCCGTTGGTGGGCAGTCCCAAGGTGGCTTCCCGGTAGCCGGTGATGAAGGACAGGCCGAGCCAGCGGAAGATGTAGTCCACAAGGCTCTTGGCGATCCGGATGTCCGGGTTCGTCGTGTAGCCCATCGGCTCGAACCGGGTATGCGAGAACTTGTTCACCAGCACTTCCAGGGGCACGCCGTACTGCAGGCTCATCGAGACCGCGGTGCCGAAGCTGTCCATGAGGCCGCCGATGGTGCTGCCTTCCTTGGCCATGGTGATGAACAGTTCGCCGGGCCGGCCGTCCTCGTAGAGGCCGACCGTGATGTAGCCTTCGTGGCCGTTGACGTTGAACTTGTGGGTGACCGAGCGGCGCGTGTCGGGCAGACGCTCGCGGCGCGGCCGGCTCGTCTCCTTGGCCGCCGACTTGTCGCCTTCCGTGGAAGTCGACAGCGGCTGGCTCTGCTTCGACCCGTCGCGGTAGATGGCGAGGGCCTTCAGTCCGAGTTCCCAGCCCCAGCGGTAGGCTTCGGCGATCTCGTCGGCCGTGGTGTCGGCCGGCATGTTGACCGTCTTGGAGATCGCGCCCGAGAGGAACGGCTGGGCGGCGGCCATCATGCTGACGTGGGCCTGCCACGCGATGCTCCGCTGGCCCTTGGCCGGCTTGAAGGCACAATCGAACACCGGCAGGTCGTCGTCCTGCAGTTCCGGAGCTCCCTCGATCGTGTCGTTCGCCTTGAGGTACGTGACGATGTCCTCGGTCTGCTTCTGCGTGTAGCCCAGGTTGCGGAGCGCCTCCGGGACCGTGCGGTTGACGATGGTCAGCATGCCGCCGCCCGCCAGCTGCTTGTACTTGACCAGCGCGATATCCGGCTCGATGCCCGTCGTATCGCAGTCCATCATGAAGCTGATGGTGCCGGTGGGAGCAAGCACGGTGGCCTGGGCGTTGCGGAAGCCGTGACGACGACCTTCCTGCAGGATCTGGTCCCACAGGTCGCGAGCGGCCTCCTTCAGGTAGCCCGGTCCGGAGTCGTTGATCTGGTCGACCGCCTGGCGGTGCATGCTCATGACCCGCAGGAACGGCTCCTTGTTCTCGGCGTAGCCATCGAACGGTCCGACCGCCGCCGCCAGTTCGGTGCTGGTCAGGTTGGCCGCTCCGTGCAGCAGGGCCGTGATCGAACCGCAGACGCCGCGGCCGGCATCCGAGTCGTAGGCCATGCCGCTGGACATGAGCAGGCTGCCGAGGTTGGAGTATCCCAGGCCCAGGGGGCGGAACTTGTGGCTGTTCTCGGCGATCCGATCCGTGGGATAGCTGGCGTGGTCGACCAGGATCTCCTGGGCGATGAAGAACAGACGGCAGGCCGCCTGGAATCGTTCGTGGTCGAACGAACCGTCGGCGTGGCGGAACTTCATCAGGTTGATGCTGGCCAGGTTGCAGGCCGTGTCGTCGAGGAAC
>CAZUJM010000031.1:0-18480 GCA_964620405.1 uncultured Pirellulaceae bacterium
GGCTCTTGCGGCTGATCTCCTGGGCATGATGCACGGCCGAGACGGTCAGGTCGTAGAGTACGCTGCTGCCGGAGAGCCAGCAGCGTACGCAGTAGTCCACGTCCTCGGGCGAGTAAAAGATCTTCACATCCAACCCGCCAATCTTCTCCATCAGGTCCCGGCGGAACAGCCAGAACGCGCTGCAGGCATAGTCGACTTCACGCAGTCCATCGGCCGACATGATCTTTCCTTCCCGTTCCTCCATCTTGCGCAGGAAGAAGTAGCGGCGAAACTTGTGGACCAGCGTGGGGAACACATCCGCTGTCTTCTGGTGCTTGCCCGAAGGAAACCGAAGACGCGGCGAGATCATGGCCGCCTGCGGATTGCTGTCCAAGTGCTCCACCAGCCGCTTGAACGTCATCGGCTCGTCCAGTTCCAGGTCGGAATCCAGCACGGCGACGAAACGACCTCGAGCTGCCATGAAGCCGATGTTTCGCGGGAACGTCGTGCCCATGTTGCGACTGAGCGGCACGATCTGGATCGGCAGGCCTGACTCGCGCAGTTGCCGCAGCGTCTCCAGCGTGGCGTCGCGCGAACCGTTGTCGATCACCACGCACTCGTAGCGGTAGCCGCTCTGGCGCATGTCGCGATCGACCGAGCGCAACAGTCGCGCGATGTAAGCCTGGGAGTTCCAGGTGAGCACGACACAGCTGATGTCGACGCGATCGGTGCGTGGCTGTTCCTGCCCGCCCATGACCGGCCCGACGGCCCAGCCCACTCCGGTGTCGAGGCTTGGAAGGGGATCTTTCATGGAATTCCACGCACTATGCAAGGGCCTACCCATCTGGAGACTGCCAAAGGGAGTTTCTTCCATGCTTCCACGGCCAGGTCAAACTTTCCTGATTCGAGGCGAAGATCGCCTACGCTTCCCTGGCGCACGTAATACTGCCACGCGGACGCCGAAGGCTCGGCGCCCCACTGCTTCTTGAAACGATAGGTCGCACTGTCCTCCGTCGACCGGCCGAAATCAAAAACGTCCTTCCCCAGCTCCACGGCTCGCTTGAGCTGGTGCCAGTACATCAGCATATTGGCATTGGTCGAGTTGAATTTACGGAGCGAGCTGGCGCTGGGCACTTCCGAAACGCCGGGGCCCTGCAGCAGGAACGCCCCCGCGATCGTCTGCCCCTCGAAGTCCGCCAGGCAGATCTCCACCTGCCCCGGGAACTGCTCGAAGATCGTCCGGAACAGTCCCACCGGATAGACGGGCGTGCCCAAGTCGCGCATGTTCTCGGAGAAGACTTCGTAGAAGGCAGGCAGCAGCTCACTGCCGCCCCACCGCACGCTGACCCCCTTCCGTTCGGCATTGCGAATCTGGTTGCGCACCTTGGCCTTGAGCGAGTCCCAAAGTTCGTCAACCGACGCGGGCAAGGCGAGCCGCATGTGCAGTTTCGTGGAAACGGTCTGCCCCAGGCGCGGATGGCGCAGGGCCTCCTCATGACGCAGTTGCAAGTGCTTGACGTTCAACTGGTCGGCCAGCTGTGCGGCACGGTCCAGCAGTTGGCTGGCCGCTTCCGCGTCCGCGCCCAGCACGCCTCCCGTGTTGAGGTAAGGCAAGCCCACCAGGTGGCGGCCGAAAATCCAGCTCTTCACCAGCACCAGCGGCAGCAGCCCACAGACCTGCCCATCCCGCTCCGCCTCCAAGCAGTACGGCTCGTGGCCCATCGACTTCTCGAGGACCTTCATCCAGGCGGGGTGGAGCGAAATCGACGGGAATCCACAACGCGAGAACCATTCGTTCCAGACCGGCATCCGACCGGACAGCTCCCGGCCATGCCAAAGCGTGACCTTGGCCACGGGACAACGTGGGTCTTCGGGGGGATCCAGAATTTCCGTAGGATGGCCCATCATCGCGTGCGTGGCTTCCCGTGGTGGAGAACAAGCTGTTCGATCGGATCGTTGGGGATCGTACGCAGGAGGCGACTGGCGATCAACCTGCGACGACCACGGCCCTACCCGAGCCGGCCCTTCATAGAGTACCACGCGATTCCCAGCCACTCGTGCCACACCTCGGTCAATTGGTGCAATGCGGTGGACGACGGTAGGAACACCCGAGCGGTCCAAGGTCCGCCCCGTCCCTGCTCGCGGCACGCGACGGGAAGGACCTCCAGTCCCTGGGCGCGGAAACTGGCCACCGCCCGACGCATGTGCAGTTCATGGGTGACCAGCGTGATGCGTCGCAGGCCGCGAGTCTTGAGCAGTTTTGCGGTCTCCACGGCGTTCTCGTGCGTGGTCCTCGACGTCGATTCGGCCACGATCTCGGCATCGGCAAGCCCGAACGTACGCAGGAATCTCTCCATCTCGCCCCCGAGCGTGCGGTAGCCAACAGGAACCACGACGCCGCCGGAAACGAATATCGGACACTTCGGCAGCGTGCGCCAGAGTTGGATCGCGGTCAGGCAGCGGATCACCGAGTCGTCTGCCAGCTCGATGTCATCCGGCGACTCCGTCGCAGGCCGCATCCCGCCCCCCAGGATGACGACCGCGTCGCAGTCGCGAGGCCAGGGCCCGCGAGGAAGCGTCAGCGTGGAACGCGCCCAGCCAGCCACGATGGGAGTGCAGGCGGCCCAGAGCAGCAGCACCAGCGTCGCCATGCAGGCCGTTGTCCGACGCGGCCAACCGGCCAGTCGGCAGGCCCAGGCCAGCGCCCCCGCCACGGCCAGCATCAGCAGCGGCAGCGGCTCCAGCAGGCCGGAGAGGAAATGATAGAAGGCACCGGCCCACATCATTGTCGACCGCTTCCCGGCGCCAAATCGGGCACCGCTCCCGGCAGCACCTGGCGATACACCTCCGTGATTCGCTGCATGCGACGCGAGAAGCTGAACCGCTCCTCGATCGTGCGGCGTCCCGCCAAGCCCAGGCGATTGCGCTCCGCCGCATCACGCGTCAATCGTTCCAGCTCAGCCTCCAACTGCGGCCCGTTGGCCGCGTCGATCAGCACGCCGTTCTCCCCGTGCGCCACGATCTTCGGCAGGCCGGCGATGCGTGAAGCGACCACCGGAACCTCCAGCGCCATCGCCTCCAGGATCACGTTCGGCAGCCCCTCGCGGAGACTCGACAGGGCATAGATGTCGATCGCATGATAGAACGCCACCGTGTCCGCTTGGAAACCCACCAGCTGGATGCGATCCTCGCGTCCCAGTTCCCGGATGAGGGACTGCAGCGAGGCATCCAGCGGACCTTCGCCGGCGATCATCAACTGGACGTCGAGTCCCCGGGCAATTAGCCGATCGACGGCGCGGATCAGGACATCGAACGCTTTTTCGGGAGCCAGTCGTCCGACGGCACCGACGACGACGCGTTCCGGCGGAATGTTCCAGCGAGCCTTGGCCTCGGCCACCGGCTGCCGACGGCGAAATTGCTCCGTATCGATCGCGTTGTCGATCACGCGCAGCCGCCCCGGATCGACTCCACACCCCAGGCAGACCTCCCGGAGATCCTCCGACACGCAGATCACTTGGTCGTAGTGCCGCAGGGACAGGCGTTCCAGGCCGTAGTAGAGCGGAGTCTTCCAGGAGCGGGAGACCCAGCCGTGGACGGTCGTGACCATCTTCATCGGCCAATGGCGGCGGACCCACAACCCCAGCAGGTTGCTCTTGTAGTCGTGGGCATGCCAGATGGCGACGTTGTTCGCGCGACAGGCGGCCAGCAGGTCCCGCGCCACGTTCCAGTCCCAGAAGCCGCGGTCGTCGATCTCGATGATCGGCGCCTGCCACAGTTCGGCTCGCTTGACCAGTTCCTGGAATCCGGCGTCTCCGGGCGTGCGCATGAACGCACACTTGCAGTCGTAGCCGAGGTCGCGGAGGAAGCGGGGGCTGTTCAGGACCGTCTTGTCCACGCCGCCGCCAGTGCCGCACACCACACGGGTATGCAGGACCATCGGCGCACCGCGGCGCAAGCCGCCCTGCCCCGGAGCATCCGCCGGCGGTTGATCGGTTGGCTGCGCTGCCGTGTCCGGCGTGGCCAGGGGATCCACCATGGTCGAGGTTCCAAGCATCGTTCCAAAAGCCGTCATTTTGGTCACCCCGGGAAGTTCAAGCCAGATGCCGCACGATGCCCGCCAACGCCTCCGCCAGGCAGTCGATTTCCTCGCGCGTGTTGTAAACATAGAAGCTCGCCCGCACCGTCGGCGGCGACTTGATCGCCTCATGCGCCGGCTGCGCGCAATGGAACCCGCTGCGGACCAGGATACCGAAGCGATTGGCCAGCAACCGCGACAGCGCGTGGGCTTCGAGCCCCGGGACGGCGAACGTGATCGCCGCGCCTCGCGGTTCCCCGTCCGACGGTCCGTAGACCATCAGGGAAGGGATGGCGCGAATCCGTTCCACGGCATAACGAGCCAGGTCGTCCACGTGCGCCTCGACGGCGTCCATGCCCAGTCCATTCAAGTAGTCGCACGCGGCGGCAAACCCGAACGTTCCCTCAATGCAGGGAGTCCCCGCCTCGAACCGCCACGGAATGTCGCTCAGCACATGCTCCGCGGCATGCACCTCCGAGACCATCGAGCCACCCAGGAGGCGCGGCCGCAGGCTTCTTAACGCCTCACGATTTCCGTAAAGGGCTCCGATACCCGATGGCCCGCACATCTTGTGCGCGGAAAAGCACAGGAAGTCGCATTCCAAGTCGAACACGTTCACCGCTCGATGCGGCACCGACTGGCTGCCGTCCACCAGCACCTTGCAACCATGCCGGTGCGCCAACTGGACGATCTCCTCGACCGGATGCACGTAGCCGAACGCGTTCGTCACATGCGTGATGGCCAGCAGCTCCGGCCGGTGCTCGACCAGCACTCGCCGCAGCTCGTCGCGATCCAGCGAACCGTCCGGCAGCAGGCCGACGGCGCGAGCCTGCGGCAGCGACGACCAGGGCAGCACGTTGCTGTGATGGTCTCCCAGGCAGTAGGCGATGCGAGCGTCCGGGCGGCAACTGCCCGCCACCAGGTTGATCGCCTCGGTCGTATTCCGCACCAGCACGATTTCTCGCGGGTCGGCGCCAACGAAACCGGCAATCGTATTCCGGCACTCCTCGTACCGCTCCGTCGCTTCGTCGCCCAGCGGATGCACGCCGCGCCGCACGTTGGACGTGCACGTCGTGTAGTATTCCACCACGGCGTCGATCACCTGCCGCGGCTTGAGGCTCGTGGCGGCCGAATCCAGGTAGATGATTGGCTTCCCATCGATCTGACGATTCAGGATCGGGAAGTCCTGCCGGATCAACGGGACATCAAGCATGGCACGAGTTCCCCGGATTGGAACTCGACGAGTCCTCCGGCGCCGCCTGCGTCGCTCCTTGGAGGATCCGGCTGAAGGAGCTGCTCTTCACATGCCGGAACTTACCCGACGACTCCGGGGCAATGCTGCGCACCCGTCTCACCACGATCCTGCGGTCGGCGCCGAGGAGCGGGCGGAGCAGCTCCACCAGCGTGTTGCTGTCAAAGCGAGTGTCCAACCGGTCGACGTAGCGAAGTTCGCAGGAGCCGTTATCGTTCTCGATCAGTTGGAACTGGTCGATGGTCGAGCCGCCGTACAGGGTGCAGGCGACTCGTTCCGGCGTCACGAATCGGCCATCGCTGGTCACGATCGTGTCCTCCACCCGGCCCTCCAGTGTCAGCCTCGCGGTGGTGCGACCACAGGCACAGGGAGCGTGCGTGATGCGGGCCATGTCGCCGATCTGGTAGCGGATGAGCGGCATGGAGCGGCTGTAGAGGTCGGTGATCAGCAGGCTGCCCAACTCGCCGTCGGGTACACGAGCGCCGTTCGCCACGACCTCGAAGACATACTGGTCCTCCAGCAGGTGCATGCCGCAGCGGTTCCGGCAGTCGAAGGCCATGCCGCCCAGTTCCAGGCTGCCGTAGTGTTCGCGCACCGGAGCGGCAAAGGCGCGTTCGATCCGTCGCTTCGTGACCTCGTCCAGGTTCGCTCCCATCGGCCGGATCATCTTCACTGGCGGCGGCGGGCCGCCGGTCCGCTCCAGATATCCCGCCAGCGCCTGCAGGTATTCCGGCAGCGCCATCACCATCACCGGACGCACCTGGGCGATCCGGTCCAGGTAGGCCTGCAGCCGTTCGTCGTCAATGTGCGTCCCATCGGCGCCGAAGGGTTCCAGCACCGTCTCGCACTCGATCCAGTTGGTCATCACCAGCCCGCGCAGGTCGCTGAGCGCGGCGGCGTCGCGGAACTTCTTCTTCCGCCACATGGTGACCAAGTGTCGCGCGACGGTGGAGTCGCGCATGCCCTCGAGGCCACAGACGATGCTGCAGACATCGGGCGGAATGGCCAGTCGGCGATCGCCGAACCGGTAGGGCGCGTCGATAGTCAGGACGTTCAAGCCCGTGGCACGGATGTGGTCACGGCGATCGAAGTCGTGGATCACCATCAGCCGATTGGTGGTCCCGCGAGTTCCAACCACCCGGTGGTCCGGATCACGACCCGCCACGGGCGTCATGCCATCCGGGAAGTGCTGCTGGATGATCGTCTTCGTCGTCGGAGGGATCCGCAGCAGGTCGTCGGCCGAGCGTACCGAATTGGCTTCGAGGCCCAGTTCCAGTGCGAGGTTCCGGTAGTACGGCACGTCACAGATGGCTCCCGCCACCAGTTCACGGAGGCGTGCATCCTGCCATTCGCGAAGCTGCTGGCGAGACCAGAACTGACGCTTCTCGCTCTGCCGCGCGATGTCCAGGTAGCGACTGCGAGTCGCCTTCAGGACGCCGGGAAGCAGCAGGTTCAGAAAACGGCTGTACACGTTCGATCTCTCTCCAGGATTGGCGACATGCACCGCGTCCGCCGGTCGCGGAACTTCACGATTCGGCTCAGGCCAACAGTTTCTCGGCAATCTCCAGCACGCCCAGGGCGTTATTCCGCCAGTTGAGTTCCTGCTCGATGCGGGTCCGCGCGTTCGCTCCCATGCGACGACGCGCCGTTCCGTCCTTCAGCAGTTGGTGGATGCGGTCGAACATCGACTCTTCGTCGTCCGGAGCGAACAGCACACCCTCCTGGCCGTCCGTGATGATGTCACGGATGTTCGCCATGTCGGGCGCGACGGTGGGCAGGCCCATCGCCATGTATTCGAGGATCTTCATCGGGGAAGCATAGAACGTCGCCTTGGGGCTGGCCGCAATGTCCATGCAGAGGATGTAGTCACGGACGGCATCCCGCCCGACCCGGCCGGTGAAGGTCACGTGGTCGCGAATGCCCAGACGGTCCACCGTCTCCTTCAGTTCGTTCTCCACCGGTCCGTCCCCCACGAGCAGCAGGTGCGCGGCCGGCTCCAGGCGGACCAGCCGTTCCATCGCGGACACCAGCTTCTCGACCCCATGCCAGGGCCGGAGGATCCCCACGAAACCGACCACCAGGCGTCCCTCGAATCCCAGCTGGCGCCGCAGTTCCGCCGCCCGCTCCGGGTTCGGCTGGAACCGCACGGGGTCGGCTCCGTTCGGCATGACCACGATACGGCTTTCGTCCACGCCCCGCTGCTCCATCAGGAACTGCTTGAGCGGCGTGGAAACGACAATGATGCGGGACGCCCGCTTGAAGATGGCCCGTTCGTATCGTTGAGCCAGTCCGGGGAATCGCAGCGGCAGCTTCTCGTAAGCCACTCGCTCATACGCCACCGGCGCATTGACCTCCAGCACCACGGGAAGCCCATGGCGCTGGCCCACTTCGACGGCCGCGGCGCTGTAGCTGTTGTAACGGTCGTAAATGAAGTCGGGCCGGAAGGAGTCCACGGCCTTGCGGATGGCCTGGCGTCCCACCACGTTGTAGCCGATCTCGGCGAGCTCGTAGGCGGCCGGCGGCAGGAAACGCGCCACCGAACTCCAGCGGCCCTTCTGGGCAGGCGCCTGTGAGTCGCCTTCGCCAGCCAGCGCCACGACGCGTACGGTGTGGCCCAGGTTCCGGAACGCGGCCACCATCTCCCGGATGTGGATGCCTTCCGCTCCGTCACCCAGCGTGCGATGGTGATACAGGATCTTTTTCATCGTGAAGCTCATCGGGGTTCGCCACCGGAAGGACCGGCGGGGTTGCTGCTGAAATCAAAATGGCCGAGCGCTAAACCGCCACCGCCGCGCTCGTCTCCTCCGAGATCGCCCCCGGCTCGTCGCCGTCCAGGAAGATCCTCGACCAGAGCTCCAGGTTCATGACCGTCCACAGCGGTTCGGTATGGTCGCGATGCCCGGCCAACTGTTCGGCCAGCATCTGCTCCATGAATGCCATGTTGATCACACCGCGGGCACGTGTACGTTCGCTGCACAGTACGTCACGGACAATCGAGTGGCACCCGCGAGCCAGCCAATCCTTGAAGGGCACCGGGAATCCGGTCTTCTTACGGTTCAAGATTTCCGCCGGCAGGTCCTTCGCCGCCGCCATCTTGACCAGTTGCTTGCCCTGCGTCCCCCGCAGCTTCAGGTGATTGGGCACCGTCGACGCGAACTCCACCAGGTGGTGGTCGAGGAACGGAACACGGCTTTCAATCGAAGCGGCCATGCTCATGTTGTCCTGCTTCATCAGCAGTTCGACCAGGTACGTCCGCTGGTCGGAGGACAGCATCTTGTCCAGCGGATCGGAACTCGGGCAGCCATTGAACAGCCGCACGCTCTCCGCATAGGGATCCACGTGCCGCACCCGCTGGTGGAACTCCGGCGTGAACAGTGCCTCATGGACGCGTCGCGGGAAGATCGCGTAGAAGTTATCGAATACCAGCTCCTCCGGCCGCATCGCATGGTTGACGAAGGTGTGGCTGATCTTCTTCTTGACCGAGAGCGGAAGGGGCCACTTCCAGAACGTCTGGCGGATCATCCGGTCGCGAACCACGGCCGGCAGCATCCGCTGGTACAGCCCGCCCCACCGCATGTTGAACAGGGTCGCCCAGTAGCGGTCGTAGCCGGCAAACAGTTCGTCGCTGCCCTCGCCCGTGAGCACCACCTTCACATGCTCGCGAGCCAACGCGGACACGGCGTACAAGGCGATACTTGGAGCCGACCGGACTGGCTCGTCCTCATGCCAGATCATCCGCGGCAGGTAAGCGAAGAACTGGTCGGGTCGCAGCACGACCTCATGGTGGTCCGTTCCCAAGTGTTTGGCCACCGTCCGCGCGTACCCCAGTTCGCTGTAGTACTGCGATTCGAAACCCACCGAAAACGACTTCAGCTGCCCCGAGATCTGGCTGGCCATCGAGGCCGCGATATAACTCGAATCAAGGCCCCCGCTCAGGAACACGCCCAGCGGCACATCGGCCATCAGGCGAATGCGGACGCTCTCCGAAAACAGCCGGCGAAACTCCTCGACGTACTCCTCGTCATCCGCCTGGCTGGCGCGATTGGCGACCGGCAGACGCCAGTATTCCGAAATCTGGAACCGACCATCCTTCCAGGTCATCCGGCAGCCGGGCGGCATCTTGCGGATGCCCTCGAACAGCGTCTTGTCCCCCGTCAGGTAGCCCAGCGTCATCTGCTCCGGAAGATGCTCCTCAGCCATCCGGCGCGGGACGCGGCCCGACGCGAGGATCGCTTTGATCTCGGAGCCGAAGATCAGGCCATTGCCGAATCGCGCATAGTAGAAGGGCTTGATGCCCATGCGGTCCCGGGCGGCGAACAGCTGCCGGCGCCGACCGTCCCAGATCGCGAAGGCGAACATGCCTCGCAGGCGATGGACGCAGTCCTCCCCCCACTGTTCGTATGCATGCACGATGACTTCCGTGTCGCTGTCCGTCGCAAACCGGTGTCCGAGAGCCAGCAGCTCCGAACGCAGGTGCCGGTGGTTGTAGATCTCGCCGTTGTAGCTGATCCACACCGACTGGTCTTCATTGGCCAGCGGCTGGCCGCCGCGCGCCAGGTCGATGATGCTCAGCCGTCGATGGCCCAACGCTGCGTTCGCGGTCGAGGTGGAGAACTGACGTATCCCCTCCCCGTCCGGTCCTCGATGGGCGATCGTCGCCGCCATCTCGGTCAATTCCGCCAGCGACAGTTCTTCATCTTCCGCCACAAATCCGAGGATGCCACACACGCGCGTCTACTCCGGTCTGCTGTCGATGGGTGATTCTAGGGAGCTCCTCCTGGCGCAGCACTCCGCGCATCTCCTCGGACGCGGACCGGAAACGAGAGTCGCGAGAGCCTGCCGACCAGTTCCAACGGCCCGCCAGCTCCAACGGCCGTCGGGCAACGACCGTCCTGCGGCGAACGGATGTCCCGGTTGGGGATCAGGGAGCCGCAGGGGCCGCAGGGGCCGCAGGGGCCGCAGGGGCCTGCGGCGGCCAGTTCGGCAGCAGGACATTCTGCAGGAAGTCCTCGGCCGGACTCCCCTCGTTCTTCCTCTCGGCACTCGTTTCACAAGACAGCTGGAACTTGGCAAGCACGGGTGACCCAGCAAAGGACACGCGTGGATTGGACGCCGCCTGCCACGCCCCGCCGTCGCTCCAAGCATAGTATGAGAACAAACCCGACTCATCCAAATCGGTACCGCGGAAGCGGCTTTTCCAGAAACTGCTGCCAACCGCAACGCCCGCTGGCTGGCCGCCACTGGCGGGCTTCGCCGCGATATCCACCTTCGAACGATTGCCAACCATCGTGTAGCTAGAACTCGTGTAGCAGATGTCCGGCGTGTGCACCGCGATCGGCCCCACGGGCCCCGACACAATCGCCACGCGGACGATCTGCAGGGTGCCCCGATGGCGATACGAGCGCACCAGCGAGGACTTCGCCTCCAGCATCTCCACGGCGCTCTTGTCGAGATCGGTTTCGTCGACCATCTGCCATTCCCCGGCTTCCTTGGGAAAGGCCTGGAGGTTCAGCAGCCGCGCATCGGCCACCGGCTTTTCACCAAAGCGGCCCGTGATCCGTCCCTGGACCCAGCCCCCCAGCAGCACCAGGACGGCCAACGCGGCGACGACGGCTTGTTTCGAGCTACCCATGGAACTGTGTATCCTTCTAGATGAAGCCCTGGCGCGGGCACGTCTGTCGAAAGCTCGCTCGCACCAGCCGCCGACCCGGGAATGTCGCGTGGACGAGCCTTGAGTCACTGCGTTCCTGCCGACGCCGCGTCGTCGGGGTATCCCCAGGGTCCGCGGCCTCTCGACGTCAAGCCGCCTGCGGGCGGCTCCGATCGGTTCGCGAAGTCTTGTTGCTGGCCGCCTCGCGGCGCAGCAGTTCCAGTTCGCGGACATGCGTCCGGTCTTGGACCGAGAGAATCTGGCTTCCCAATCCAGCGGCGCGAGCCCGCTCGTAAGCCGCCAGGGCACCCTTCGAATTGTTCGACTTGTACTCGGCGATCGCGAGGCGGAAGAGCACCCGGGAATCGGCGTAAGGCTGGTTGATGAAGTGCTTGAGCAGGTCCACGGCTTCCTTCTGGCGCCCCATCTCCACCAGGATCAGGCTCTTGGTATCCAGCAGGAAAGGCAGCGGCCCCGACAGCTCAATCGCGCGATCCACCAGTTTCAAACCATCCTCGCGACGCCCTTCGACTTCGCCGAACACCGTGGCGGCGTTGTTGAGCACCATGGGGTCGTTGGGATGGCTGGTAACCAGCTTATCGAGGTTTTCCGTGGCGACGTCCATCTTGCGTCCGACTACCATCGCGGCCACGCCCGCCATCTGCTTGCGCAAGTCGGAGTCCTTCAGCCAGCTCTCCCAGATCGGTTCGGTCCGTTTCCAGACATCCGCAGGCGGCTCACCGATCGAGAGGAAGTTCAGCAGGCGGATGCAGGTCTCCGTGTCGGGAACAGCTTCGCCCGACTTCGCCGGCATCAGCACTTCGAGTCCTTCCTCATACCGTCCCTGGTGGGCCATCACTTCCGCCAACTGCCACTTCTCGCTCGGCAGGATTTCCACCAGTCGACGAATCCACTTCTCCGCCTGGTCGAACTGTTCGATGGAGATCGCGAGCCGACCGGCCGTGCCGTAGGCAGCGGCGCGAGGATTCTCGATCTGCGGTCCCGCCTCCGCCACGACCCTGTCGGTAAACTCCCTCAGCAGCGAGTCCACACGCTCCGTCTGGCCAACCTCTTTCCAGTATTTCGCCTGTCGCTCGACAAACCGCAACCGGCCCGGAATGCTCGCCTTCGCCGATTTCTCGTCCAGTACCTTCAAGACCTTCGCGGCTTCGTCGGTCGCGTTGCGTCGCAGCAGGAAGTCGACATAACGGCCCAGGTCATCAAGATTCAAACCCGGTTGCGAGACCAGGGCCTTGTACTCCGTCTCCGCGGCGGCCGCATCTCCCAACGACTCGTTGATCATGGCCAGCAGCCGATGGTCCATCGGCTCGAACCGCTCCGACTGCCTGACGAGATCCTTGAGAATCTCGCGCGATCGCGCCATTTCATCGGCCTGCCCGCGATTGGCCAGCAGGATCGCCTCCAGCCGCTGGTTGACCGCATCGCGTTTGGAACCGTTCAGCAGACTAACCGCCTCCTTCCAGCCTTCGGCACCGCCGTTGGTCGCCAAGACCATTGCCAGCATCTGCTTGGAAGCGTTGTCCTCCGGATCCTTCTTCACGAGTTCACGCAGGTTCTTCTCGGCCTCTTCGGGAGAAGTCGCCATCAGAAGACGCCCCAGTTCCAGACGCAGGGCACTCGATTCGGGCAGCGACTGGGAGGCTTCTCGAAGCCGCTGGGCAGCCTCCTCGGTGCGTCCCACGCTCGACAGACAGCGACTCATCAGCAGCGTCCGCCGCTCCAGTGGCACCGAGTTCATGACCCGGTCCATACGGTCGATCAGCTTGGCCGCCGTTTCCGGCGAGCGGACCACGTAGAACTCAAACAATCCCAGCCAAGCGGTCGGATCCTCCGGCGCGGCTTTCACCGCTTCGCGATACTCCTTCTCCGCCGCTGCGCGATCCTTGTTCATCTCCAAGAGCTTGGCGAGCCACAGCCGTTTGGAGATATCGTTGGGTTGGACTTCGATCAACGCGCGAACCCGTTCGATTTCCCCTTCGAGATTGCCGCCCTTGCGCAGCGATTCGGCCGCGAGGCCGACGAGCATCGGGGAGCTGGAGAGTCGCGCTTGCAGCATTCCCGTGTAGCGATTGGCCTTTTCGAACTCACCCAGTCCCACCAGGATCCGCACGAGGCTTTCGAACGTTTCGATGCGTCGATCGCCCAGTTGGACGGCCGTCTCCAGCTGTTCCACGGCGTCCTGCCCAAACCCATGCGATTCCAGCAACTCCCCCTTCAGCGCGTAAGGCGTGGGCCAGGCGGGGAGCTTTTCGGTGAGTTCATTCAGCAGCTTGCCCGCGTCGGCGCGTCGCACGGCGGGGTCGCCTTCGTTGTTGCGAACCAGACGGTAGGCTCGATAGAGTCGCCAGAGCACGCCATCCTCGCCTTCCATCGTCTTCAGCTCGCCCTCGACCTGCTCCAGCTTCTTCCAATTCGGCTCCGTCAGGTAGGAGTCGGCGAGCATGCGGGCGAGTTCGATGTTGTCGGGAAGCGCAGCGTGGGCTTCGACCAGCGTCTTTTGGGCCATCTCCTGGTCACCGGCCAGGTCATACCAGGCGGCGACTTGGCGCCAGACACTAGGACGATCCACTTCCGGCAGCGAAGGAATCACGCCGGCACCCATCTTCGCGGCCTCGACAAATTCACGGTCGCTGGCGGCCAACCGCGCCTTCATGAAAGTCCGCGCCCATTCCTTGTCCTCCAGTTTCTCATAGGCCTCCACGGCCCGATCCCGCTCCGCGAGATCCTCCAGACGCTGGTAGATCGACGCGACCTGGAACCACATCTCCAGCGAATCCGGCGCGACATCCTCGGCTCGCGCCAGCAACGCCTTTACCTGCCCAGGCTCCTTGGTCGTCTTGCCCTCAATCAGCCGCACCGCCCGCAGCACGGGCACCTGCCATGCCTTGGGCTCCTTCTGCTCCGCCGTCTTCAGGGCGTTCTCAAAATCCGTCCAGTTCCGGTCCTTTTCGGGCAGATTCATCTGCTGCTGCAGCGAGAGTTCGGCCAGTTGCAGCATGGGCCCCACGGCCCGGGCATCTTCGGTGGCCGCACGACTCACGGAATCCAGGATTGTCCCCAATGCCTTGGATTCGTTGCCAGCCTGCATCCAGCAGCGGGACGCGAGTTGCGCGGAGATGTCGTTCGGACGCGATGCGTACTGCGTGGCCGCTTCGTAGTTCTGCGCGGCCAGTTCCCACTGGGAGCTTCGCTCGTAAGCGGATCCCAGGACCGAATAGAGTTCATAGGCAAAGTCACGAGCGGGCCCCGGTTCGATGACCGCCGGGCTCGTCTTGACCATTTCCACCATCTGCGAGATCGTCTCGCTGACATTGCCTTCCGCGATCATCAGCCGGAAGTTGAGCAGCTGGATCCGCTTGCGGAAGATATCCAGCTCCTGCTTGTAGGCGTCCGACAGGCCGGCAAACTTGAGCAGCTCGTCGGAGGCCTTGGTGGACTGCTGGAGATACTTGCGAGCAGCTTCTTTGTCGCCAAGCGCGAGCTTGGCGTTGGCCAGCTGGAAGGCGAGATAGCCGACGGCGGCCGAACTGAGGCTGGCATTCGCACCGTCCCCCGGCTTCACCCCAGCCAGACCTTCCTCCCACAGCTTGATCGCGTCCTCCTGCTTGTTCAACATGGAGAGCACACCACCCAGCGTCAGGTAGGCCTCGGCCGTCTTCAGGCCGCCCTTGCCCACCACCGGCCGCAGCATCTCCTCCAGTCGAGTCAGCTGCTGCTCAATGACCTTGGCATCCTCCGTCGGGTCGATGCTCGCCAGCACCACTTGGCTGACCTTCACCTTCTCCTCGGGCGACACGGCGAAATCGACTGACCGCTGCGCATCCATCTTGGCCTGCTTCGGGTCGAACTCCCGATTGAATCGGTAGCTGGCCAGCCAGGCGGACGAGTTCTTCTGGTTCTCCACGGACGAGACCAGTTGGAGCATGCATTGGCTGGCGAGCTTCTCATACTCGTCCGTCGACAGACGCCGCGAAAGCATCTTCGCGTCCTCGGCGATGATCTCGGCCGTCTTCACGTCGACGGGCTTTTCCAAGAACGCTTTGACCAGTTCGCGAAACGCGTTGCCGCGAGTGACATCGTCCCCCGAGCGGGTCGAGTTGTACTTGGCCAGCACGCGCAGCTGCCGGACGCGAGGATCGGTATCCGGAATGTCCTTCAGGACCTCCGTCACCCGGTCGTACTGGTTCAGCTCGGTCAGCCGGTTCGCCAACGGCATGCGCATCGCCAGTTGCGACTCGTCGTCGCTGTTCAACCCGAGGGCGAAAAACAGCAACTGGACTGCGCGTTCCTTCTGGGACAGCGTCTCCGCGCTCTTCTCATAGGCCAGCGCGAGATCCCGGTTCACGGCCTTGTCGTCGGGCCTCAGGCGAAGGTAGTCGAAGTAGAGCTTCGCCGCCTTCTTCCATTCGCCGGCCTCCTCGTGCTTCTTGGCGTTCTCCAAGAGGACGACGGCATTGGCGCGCGTCTGTTGTCGATAGCGCCAGAGGCCTGCGCCTCCCAGAAGGGCGAGCACCAGCAAGCTGATGCCCAGCACCTTGTAGTCGACCACCACCCGCGTCTTCGACCCCCGGCTCCCCGAACGGCCCGATCCTTGACTTTGTTTCGAACTCATGGTCCTACTCGTTTCCTAATTCTGCCGAGCCGTAATCTCCGTACGAGTACACGTACTTGTTCTTCGGCGTACCGTTGACGACCACACCAACCGGGTTGGACTTAGCACGGGAGAGCACGTCGTAAGCCCGCTGCACCTGGCTGATGCGGCTAAAACCAACTCGAGCACACACCAGGGTGGCATCCGACTGGGACGTGAACAGCAGCGCCTCGCCTGCGGCGAGCACGGGCGGCGTGTCGATGATCACGTATCCGTAATGCTCACGCAGGTCCTCCAACAGCTTGGCAATCGTCGCGGGATCCATCAGCTGCTGCAGGCTTCCCTTCCGCTTGCCCGCCGTGAGGACCGCGAGGTTCTCACGAACCGGTACGATCGCCTCGCGGATGTCCGAGCACGTTCCGTTGAGCACATCCAGCAGGCCAGGTCCCGGCTTGAGGCCGGCGTACTTGCAGATGCTGGGAGAGCGGCAGTCCGCCTCCACGAGCAGCACGGGGACCTTGCAGGACCGGCCCAGGCTGCGAGCCAACTGCATCGCCACGTGGGTCTTGCCTTCCCCGGAGACCGCGCTGGCGATCGAAATGATTCGCTTGTCCGAGTGGTCCGACGACATCCGCAGCATCGTACCCAGCTGGTCCACGCTCTGCTGGAACAACCGGACGCTCTGGCTGCTCGACGCATCCCCCGCCTCCGGACTCGTCACATACCTCGGCAGCTTCGCGATCTCGCCAATCACCTCCAGGTTGGAGTTCTCGACACCCGAGGAGTCGTTGATGCGGCCAGCGAACTGCTCCAACGCGATCGCCGCGGCCATGGGCAGCAGCAGCGTTCCCGCCGCGGCCAGGGCCACCATGAAGTAAGGTTTGTTCTCGGGCACCAGCGGCTTCGAGGGCGGATCCGTCAACACCACCCGCTCCGGCGCAAACTCCTCCGTCTGCAGCTTCACGATCCGCGAAACGATCGCGTCAAATACTTCCTCTTGCCGCTCCAACTCCGTCTTCAAGAACTCCAGGTCCACGGTCTTCTCCGTCGTCTCGACCGTCTGCACCTTCTCCTGGCTCATCCGCTGGCTCAGGTAGGCGATCATCGCCTCCTTCGACTTGATCTCATTCTCCAGCTGGCTCATCTGCTGCTTGCGGTCCCACGCCACCTGGGCCTGCAGCGTGCCGGCCGCCTCGGCGCGAATCTCATCCAAAGCCTTCTGGCTCTTCTCCAACTGCTCGACCACTTCCGTGTAGCGACGATGACGGCTGGGGTCGACCATCTTCTCCTCCCAGCTCGCCTTCTCCCCCTCGAGCTTGGAAATCAGACTCTGCAGCTGCACCACTTCCTGCTGCGAGTTGACCACCATCTCCAAGTCCTCAGCCGGGACTTGCGCGGCCTCACCCGAATTCGTCCGCCGCTGCACTTCGTACTGGGCGCGGGTCACTTCGAGGTCCACTTCCGCCTGCACCATCAGCTTCTGGACGGCATCCAGCAGGTTCTCCTTCGGCGGCGCCTTCGGGTCCATGATCGACACCGCCGACTCCTTGGTCAGCTCGCGATACTGGTCCCGCATCTTCGCCAGGATCTGCTCACGACGATCCCGCTCCTTGACGAGCAGCTCGATCACCGACGAGTTCACCGAGGCGTCCGATTCGCGGCGATACAGGAAATACGAATCCAGCACGGAATTCAGTACGGCCTGCGCCAATTCGGGATTCGAGTTCTCAAAGGCCACCCGCAAGAACTCGGAGTTCGAGATGGTGGACAGCTTAATTTCCTTCTCGAGCCATGCGAGCGGATCTTCGTGCTCGAGCACCTCCGGGTACTTCTTGACAATCGCCTCCAGGGCGGGACCCAGCACGGCCCGCATGCGGATGGTTTCCAACTGGGTGCGGACATACTGGGGCGATCCGTTGCCGTCCCGGAACGCCAGGTACGGCGTTTCCGAGCGGATCCGCAACACAGCCTGCGACCGATAGACCGGCTTCACCAGTTTCCAGGCCGCGAATCCGGAAGCGACGGAGAGCAGGATCCCGAGCGGGATACCCACCTTCCACCAACGCAGAAAACCGCTCCAGATCGACTGCAGCAGCACCAGAGCCGGAGGCTTCGATGCGACGGGAGCGCGACCGCGGGAGCGAGCATAGACGGTCGGGGAGGAAGCCTCGATCGTGACGGGAGCCGTGCGATCAAGAGGATACATCGACATGGGCAACCTCGAGATGGGTCAGTGGAGTTCTGCTGGGTGTCGTCTTGGTGATCTTTGCCCTCACCGGGCACCGATGGCAGGCTCGCCGCCCACCATCGGAGTGTACGTCAGAATTGCGCGTCGCGCGTCTAGAAGATGGAACTGCCCTTTTCCGCGAACAGCGTGGACGATTCAACGATCTTCTCTTCCCGGAAAATACGCTGGAGCAACCAGAGGGTCCCGCCCAGCAGCACCGCCGCGAACGGGATCATCAGGAAGCCCAGGGTGTCATGGGCAAATTGCTTGTCGGCTCCCGACTCCGTCTTGCTCAACGCCAGGCAGGTCAGGACTACGCGAAGCACGTTGGCGGCCAAGGCGACCGGCAGGACCATCAACAGCAAGCCCAGGCGTGACTGCCAGCTGCCGCGCGAAGCCACCACGATGGCATACGCCAGAGCGGCGATGCCGACGAAGATCCGCAGTCCCGCGCAAGCCTCCTCGACACCGTATTCTTGACTGCCCATGCGAATGACATTCGAATGCGGTGACGCAATCTGTCCGCTCATCACCAACAGCATGCTGCCCAGGTAGGTCACCACCTTCTGCAGCGGCTGCCGCATCATGATCTCCACCCGGTAGGGCAGCGGCATCGCGAACGCCAGGAACAGGATCACAGGGAAGGCCCAGGCCAACACCCGCTTGCCACCCAGGGTTAGCACCA
>CAZUJM010000031.1:18490-24309 GCA_964620405.1 uncultured Pirellulaceae bacterium
TCAGGGTCCAGTTGTCGAATGGTTCGTAGAAGTAAAGTGCCGCGAGCGATCGAACCGCCAGACTCGCGAGGACCAGTGCCAAGCCGGGAACGACCGCCGGCTGCACTTTTTCCGGGAACGTGGGCATGCGAAGCCACAACAGGCCGACGACGATCAGGGGCACCACGAAGCCATGCGAGTAGTCCGGATTGTTCTCCCAGAGGTGAACCCAGCTGAGAAAATTCGGCCAGTAGGACCAGAGCGTGGCCAGGAACAGCACCCCGGCAGCCAACCACTCACGCGGCTCCAAGTGGAAACCGGCGACCGGCTTCTCACCACTCTCCGCAAGCGGCGCCGAATCCGTACCTGCCGTCGATGACACAACCTCAGACATTACTCTCCCCCTCCCACATGGCCTGGTCCGCGGCCCTCCTCTACCACTCCCCGAGCCAACCGGCCCGGATCCCAGTCCCTGGGGAAGTACCTAACGTTCGTTCAACGGTGTCCTCGGGAGTCGTCTCCTCAGGATACGCCGCACAAGGATTCCACCGACCGGACGCGTTCGGGACGCACTGCCACCTGCTTGACCACCTCTCGAATCGGCGCGAACTCAAACGTCTTCAACAAGGATCGCAGACGCGATTCGACCTGATCCAGATTCAAGTAGTGTCGCCAACGCGAAAGCATGCTGCCCGTGCGCAACCGAGGCTGCCCCGGATCGATCTCCCAGGGATGCAGGTAGAAGACGAACGGCTGCCCGGATCGCTCCAAATGCTTAAGCGCCCGCAGCGTTACGGCAAGAGGCCAGAAGCGAAAATACCCACCGCCGCCGACGGGGAAGTTCTGGCCGCCCCACCGCATCACCGCCGGCGGAAACTCCAGCAAGGTCCCCGAATCCGTCTCGATCCAATGAATGCCCGTGGGTGCGTCGCTGATGCCGTAGCGGTCGTGGACCACCGGATAGATGCTGGTGTCGGTGGTAATGCCATGCCGCGCGAGCACTTCCAATGCCCAAAGCGACTGGCGAGTCACCGAAAACGAGGGCGCCCGATACGTCTCAATCCGCTCGCCCGTGATGTCCGAGAGGACTTCGAGCGACTTGCCCAGGTCGTCGGCAAATTCCTGCGGCGACATCTCATAGATCAAGCGGTGCCAGTAGCTGTGCGAGCCAATCTCGTGACCCGCTGCCGAAATCTCATGCACAATGTCCGGAAAGTGCTTCGCCACCCACCCCAGCACGTAGAACGTCGCCCGGGTGTCGGTCTCTTCGAGTATGCGGAGGATGCGGCGCGTGTTGTCCACGACTCGCGACTCGTGTTTATGCCAGTCGGATCGCGAAATCTGCGATTCGAAGGCGGACACCTGGAAGTAGTCCTCAACGTCGATCGACAAAGCGTGTTTCATGAGCTGGCTTTCTTCCCCGATTTCCGGCACTTTCGGAGTACCAGAACTGGATCATACAACAGGAATATCTATCGTGTCACCGGTCGCCGGATGATTCCTCGACAACTTTCCTTGGCGCGGCGGGACCCGCAGAGCCACCGCGAATCTCCTCCGCAGCGCGTTCCGCCAAGTCCCCTCATGACGCTGGGAGCATAGGTTATCTAACGCGAGGCTTCCGGCGAATCATCCGAATTTATCCTCAGCTACCCCCAAACCTCGTTCATCCCCAGCTCCACCAGCCTTCACACGCCTTGCCTACTCGAACCTATCCCGCGAACCCCGGCAGACGATGCTGGGCTTCCACCCCGGACAACCCGCCAAGCTGCTCGTGCTGCCCGGCCTTCCAATCGCCCCACGGCTTTCCCCACGGTGCGGACTCCCACTCTCCGCGACGACCTACTCCTCGAACGCACTACCCCTTCATCCCGGGCGACTTTTCCTCCTAAAAAGGTCCAGTAAGCTGCTCAAAAAAATCCTCGACCTTTTGATTTGCACGCCCCCCCCAACCGTGCGTGCCGTATCGGCCAAGCGGTCGCCCCCCCCACGTTGCGTCCTTCCATCCTGAGAAACTCCAGGCGGCGCTGGTCGTTTTTTAGACAGGCGAGCTGTCCCGTGGATGAACACGACGACGGGTTCCCGCGTCAGCCGAACTTCATCCACCGCAGATTCCGCGTCCCCACCGCGAACGCTACGCCTGAGTCGCGTGGGGACGTTTCGAAACACGCGTTGCCACGACGCGGCGCGGGCACCGATGCGTTTCGCACCGGCAACGCGAGTTTCGCAAGGACAACGCGTCGTGACGAAATGTGAAGGCCAAGAGCGCAGGCAAGACGCATGGAGATTAACTGCGGACCGAACGTGCAGGCAATCTAGCGCGACATCAACGGTCAGGCTGACAATAGCGAAGCCGCATATCTTGGATGCAACGCGTAAGCGGCGGGTACGCGACATGTTCCGAAACGCCGATCCGCGCGACGCTCCTTGACGATCGAGTCGCGTCGTGTTTCGCTGGTTTGACGCAGGGGGGTCCGCAACCTAGCATTGGCGCGGGGCACGCATGCGGTCGCCCTCCTTGGATCGTTCCCTCATCTCGCGGCTCTCCCCTCGTGAGCGCCACGAAAAAGGCAAACCGACCGCGAGGTCGGGACGCAAAGCCACAGATCTCGTTCGAGATGGCTGGGCTGCCGAAGGCTTGCTGCACCACGACGCTCTTCTCGCGTCACCACACGTACTTCCCTCGGATCAACGTCCTAGGTGCTGCACGTGGCCTGCGGGAAGACAAACACCTGGAGAGCCATCTGATGAAACGCCCACGCTTGCGTTCCGCGCGCCTGGAATCCCTGGAACCGCGTCTGCCTCTTGCCGAGGCGGTGGCCTCGGAGTTCACGGTCCTCGACTTCGAGGACACGGCGGTACCCGACCGCGCGTGGTTCAGTCGACAACCGGCCGGCACTGTCGGAAACTTCGTGGACAGCAAGGGCGACAGCGGTCGCGACGTGCTGCGGCTTGCACCGCGAGAGGGTCGGAACGGCAGTACGGCGCTGTTGGTCGAATCGCCCAACGCCGCCGCGGGCCTGCCCGGCTTCTGGATCATGCGCAACTCGACAAACGGCACCCAGGTCGGCAACGTCTACGACGAAAAGGCCTACTTCGTGCCGCGCGGCCAGCGTGCCAACCGGTTGGAGTTCTGGGTGCGTTTCGAGAAAGACTTCCGCCCCACCTCCGCCGCCTCTGCCTACGTCAACGTCAACGTCGGAACTTACCAGTACGATCCGGCCAAGATTGGCTCGGACCGCATCGTGGAATCCGACAACTGGCACTTCTACCACCAGTTCGTCCTGCGCCACGACCTGGCCAAGGACGGCTGGATGCACGTCGTCTTGAACGAGACGCCGCAGCACCAGCGCGGTCTTTCGAAATACCAGCCATCGAACAATCCGACCGGTGCCGCCGGCAACTACTGGGAACTGGCCACGCGGCTCTACATCGACCTGCACCCCTACTTCGGCGAACCGGAAAACGGTTACCCCGCGCGCATGTGGGTGGACGACATCAAATTCAGCTACGTGCCCGAGACGCCTGTCGTCGACGTAGACATCGAAGGCTGGGGGAACGACCAACCGCTGCAGATTCCCGCCGGCGAGACCAGCGAGTTCCTTGTCAACCTCACCAACAACAGCTCTGAACAGGCTTCGGGGCGAGTGGCCGTTCGATCCCATTACAGTTGGAAACCCGCGCTGCTGGATCCCGCCACCAAACGAAACATCCAAGGCTCCATCCAGACACTCGCTCCCAAGGAAAAACGCTCCCTGATCCTGCAGCTCACGCCCTCGACCGAACTGGCCGTGGGTCGATCGGCGCGGCAGAGCGTCGTCTTCGTCCCCATCGAGGAGGAACGCCCCGGAAACGCCTCCAAGGCTGACCGCAACGTGCAGCTCAACGCCGCCACCTACGGCATCTCCGGTCCCACGGACGCCAACATCGCGTCGGCCACGATCCGCACCGAAATTGGATCGCAAAGCAACCTACCACCCACCACCCAAGGTGGACTGACCTGGTACACCCGTCCCAACACGCCCCTGCAGGGAAAGCTCACTGCCTCCGATCCCGATCGACAGAAACTCACGTTCGTCCTGAACAGCCAGACCTCCGAACGAGGCAACTTGACGCTGAATCCGAACACCGGTGAGTTCTCGTTCGTTCCCAAGGCGGGCTTCAAGGGACCGTTCCGTTTCCATTATGAAGTGACCGACGGCGTCACCTCCTCGCGCAAAGTCGCCTCCTGGATCGTCGTGGGCGACGACACGGGAACCAACCCGGACCCCGATACGCCTCCCGATCCGATTCCCACGCCCAACTCGGCTCCCGAAGCGGGTGACGATGCCGGCACATGGCAGCGTCCCGACCAGAGCGGTCCCCTCGTCGGCAACCTGCTCGCCAACGACACAGATCCCGACGACGACGCGCTGACCGTCACGCGAGTCAACAACGTCCTGCTAAGCAGTCGGCCGACGATCCAGGGAGCCCACGGTTCGCTGGCCGTCCAGGCCAACGGAGCCTACAGCTACACCCTCAACGAAAACGATCCCGAGGTGCGCGATCAACCGGCCGGGTCCGAACTGGTGGAACAGTTCACTTACCAGGTTTCGGACGGCAGCTTGTCGGACATCGGACAGCTGACCATCCGCATCCAGCGATCGCCCGAGACTCCGGACGTGGCACGCGACGACGCGATCCTGCGCGATGGCGATCGTTTCTCCGTCATCGTGTCCACAGCCCAAGGGTTCGTGGAGCAGGAGCTGCCGAAGTTCCCGACGTCGGCAGGTACCTTGGGTGAAGTCCTTTATGGCGATGTGACGGGCGACGGACTGGATGATGTCATCGGCCGCCTGGGCAGCAACTGGTATGTTTCCTCGCGCTCCTCGACGCAGGCCAACGCCGTGCCCTTTGGGTTCTGGTCCACGAACGCCATCTGGAAGAACATCGCCCTCGGCGACTTCAACGGCGACGGCAAGGCCGACGTGATCGGTCAAACCGGCGGGGAATGGTGGGTCGGAACCTCCAACGGATCACGCTTCACCAACGCGCGTTGGGGCGCTTGGTCGCCCACCGCGGTCTGGAAGGAGATCCTGCTGGCCGACGTCAACGGCGACGATCGCTCCGATCTCGTCGGCTTCGCCGCCAACGGTGCCTGGTGGGTCTCCGAGTCCACCGGTTCCTCGTTCGATACGCGCGCCTGGGGCCAGTGGTCCGACAAACTCACTTGGACCAACATCTCCGTCGGCGACTTCAATGGCGATGGCAAGGACGACATCCTGGGCATGACCGACGGTGGCTGGTGGGTCGCTCGTTCCAACGGTGAACAGTTCACGACCGATCGCTGGGGACGCTGGTCCACCGCCGTGACGTGGACCGATTTCCAAGTCGTCGACCTGAACGGCGACGGACGCGACGATGTGCTGGGTCGCACGGGCCGCAGCTGGTGGCTCTCCGCTTCCACCGGGACGATGCTGAACAATGTCGCCATCGGCAACCTGCCAACGTCCCTGACCGCCTGGCAAGGCCACGGCTTCGGTGACTTCAATGGCGACGGGCGCGACGAACTGTTCGGTTCGCAAGACGACAGCTGGTATGTCGGCGACTTGTCCGATAACCAGCTTCGCCTGCTCGCCCGCGGCACCGGCGCTCGCAGCGCCGGCACCGTGGTCCATATCGGCAACGTCGCCGTCGGCTAAAACGCAGCGGTCGGCTCAAGGTGGCCCGCACCGCAGCCGTCCAATCGGCGCGGCCGGCGAGGAGTGGATCCACGCAGGGAAGGTCCGATGTGGCCGGCGTTCCTCCCGGCCATCACCGCTTTCCTAGTGGCTTACGCTGCCGCTAGCAGCCCGATCGTCCGC
>CAZUJM010000031.1:24319-32611 GCA_964620405.1 uncultured Pirellulaceae bacterium
GCGATGCTGGAGCTGGGCAAAGCGAAGCAATGAGCCCGATCGTCCGCCGCGCGGACGGGAGCCCTTCTTTCCGACGTCCTCGCTGCGGGACCTCCCATGGGAAAATCGCGGTTGACGCCTGCCGCGATTTCCCCCATCTTTCCCCTCGATCAAGCTCGCCAGCCAACTTCGCTGGTCGCGCAAAACGGCGTCGCATGCATTCACCAGCCGAACGGCCAGACCGCTTGGCGGCAGTGCCTCGTCGATGCCCACGCCACGGACTCCAGGCTGCCACCAAGCTCCCCGGTCCTGGCGTCCAGCTTCCGGCTTTCCACGACGGAAACTCGGCAACCAGCAACCGCACGGCCCTCATCAAAGGAACCCGCCACCATGGCCCGTACCCGACGACCGCTTGGACGCTTTGAGAGGCTGGAGTCCCGCTTCGCTTTCGCCGTGGCTTCCGACCTCGCCGCTCGCGATCTGTCGCAACAGGGCAACTCGGTCATCAACGCCGATCCCAACGAACCGGTCGACCTGCGGGACGTCGTCCTGCAAGGCAATGTCGACCGCGACATTGCCGACGAGGTGATCCGGCACATCGACAATCATTGGTATGTTTCCAATCCCACCGTCACGCCCTCCACCTATGTCTCGTGGGGTTTCTGGTCTGGTTCGGCGCCCTGGAAGAATATCCGACTGGCGGACCTGAACGCGGACAGCCGCCTCGACATCCTGGGCCAGACCGGTGGTGAGTGGTGGGCCGCCATCTCCGAAGGCAACGCCTTCACCAACGTGAAGATGGGCACCTGGTCTCCCACGGCCCTCTGGGACAAGATCCTGATTGGAGACTTCAACGGCGACGCGCGCGATGACGTCGCAGGCCTCCACGAAAGCGGCGACTGGTGGGTCAGCACCTCCACAGGTCTCACCTTCGACACCCAGAAATGGGGACGCTGGTCCGGCGACATCAACTGGGATGATGTCATGACCGGCGACTTCGATGGCGACGGCAAGGACGATGTGGTCGGTCGCGCGTCGGGCCAATGGTGGGTCGGGCATTCCGATGGCGTGAGTTTCGTCAACGAGAAATGGGGGCAGTGGTCGAACGACGTGGAGTGGTCGCGAGTGCAGGTGGCCGATGTGAATGGCGACGGCCTGCACGACATCCTGGGCCTCACGGGCGACCAGTGGTGGGGAGCTATCTCGGACGGAAAGCGATTCCTCAACGAATCGTTCGGCGTCACGCCGCCGGTCGACGTGACCTAGTTCTACCGCGCGCGAGGGCCGCCCCGCCATCGGTCGCTGGCGACAACCGCCTTGCACTGTGCCTCAGGTTTCACTGTGCCTCAGGGTTCACTGTGCCTCAGGGTTCACTGTGCCTCAGGGTTCACTGCGCCTCAGGGTTCACTGCGCCTCGCGAGTTCACTGCGCCTCGCGAGTTCACTGCGCCTCGCGAGTTCACTCATGAGGCCAGCCGCGTTTCTATCTCCGCCGCGCCCCCATTCGGTGTGCCCGCGCGCCCCGATGCGCGCCTCGCCTCGCGACCCTCGTCCTTCACCACGGCGAACCGCCGCCGCCGCGATCTCCGGATCGGCTCGATCCATGCCCGCCTTTCTGCGTCACTCCGCGTTCTGGCAACCCTCCCCGCGCGTCGGCATAACGTTTGCCTCCTTCCAAGATCGCCCCGTCGGCAATGGCTGACGAAGAGGCAATCCGTTTCCGTTTTTGAAGGAGTTATCACCATGACCACGCTCACCAAGTCACGTCCGTCCGCTCCCCAGATCGCCATCGCCAGTCCCCGCAATCCCTGGGCGCTGCTCCGCAGCGAAATGGACGACCTGCTGGCCCAACTCTGGAACGGCGAACCGGGCGATGACGGCCCCTCCCGCGGTTTCGCGCCCGCCCTCGACCTCTGTGAGTCCGAGACGGCGTTCGAAATCCGCATGGACATTCCCGGCCTGGACGCGAAGGATATTGATATCCAGGTGCGTGGCAACACCGTCACGCTGAGTGGCCAGCGGAAGGAAGAGAAGGTCGAGAAAGGCTCGACCTACCATCGCGTCGAACGCCGCAGCGGCAGCTTCTGGCGCACCGTCACCCTGCCCTGCGACGTGAGTGCTGACGAAGTCGCGGCCGAGTACACCCAGGGCGTGCTGATCATCAAACTGCCGAAGTCGGAAGTCGAGATTGGCAAGCGGATCACCGTGAAGGCTTAGCCCGACCGGCGGGCGGGGCTGCGGCGGGCCCCGCTACTCCCCGGGGCACCCCGTTGGTTTCCGCCACTCGGTGCCCCTCGCCGCCCGCCTCCCCCTTCCTCCTGCCGTTCCCCCATGAGGCTCCGATGCTCGACCTGCGAACACTCCAAAGCCCCTGGCTCATCGCCATCTGGCCGGGCATGGGACATGTCGCCCTGAGCGCCGGCTACTATCTCATCGCCCAGTTGGAAGCGGAACTCGTTTCAGAATTCCCGACGCGTGAGCTGTTTGACGTGGAGCATGTCGATGTGAAGGAGGGCATCGTGCAGCCCGGCAAGCTGCCGCGAAACCGCGTGTTTGGCTGGCGTGATCCGGCGGGGCGCCGCGACCTGGTGTTCCTGCTCGGGGAAGCTCAACCGCCGCTGGGAAAGTATGCCTACTGTCGGCAGTTGGTGGACTATGCCCGGGAACTGGGCGTGGAACGCATCTTCACCTTCGCCGCCTTCGCCACGCGCATGCATCCCCAGCATGCCTCGCGGGTCATGGCCGCCGCGACGTCACCTGCCTTGCTGGCCGACCTTGTCGCGCGCCAGGTTCGTCCCTTGGAGGAAGGCTACATCAGCGGCCTGAACGGCCTGTTGCTGGGCGCCGCCGCCGAAGCAGGCCTGGCAGGCACGTGCCTGCTGGGCGAAATGCCGCACGCGCTGTCCGAAATCCCCTTCCCCGCCGCTTCGTTGGCCGTGCTGCGCGCCTTTCGCGAACTCTCGGGCATCCCCCTCGACCTCCGGGAACTGGAGGCCCAGGCGCAGACGTTGAGTGATCGGCTCGGCGAAGTCCTCGCCTCCGTGGAACCGGACCACTCCGCGTCCTCGGACGACGAAACGGAGGAGGTCGAAACGGCCGAGGAGATTTCGTGGCGGGCCGACGAACCTCGCCTGTCCCCCGGTGATCGAGCCCGCATCGAGGCGTTGTTCGACCGAGCTCGACTCGATCGCAGCCGCGCGTTCGAATTGAAACAGGAACTCGACCGACTCCAGGTCTTCCCCCGCTACGAAGATCGCTTCCTGGACCTGTTCAAGAAAACCGACTGACGTCCTCGATCCCCCCCATGCCCCTGTCGCCTTCCCCCAGGATCGCCCTCGATGCGCCGCTCCACTTCGCCTCGTCCCAAGACCGACCTTGCCGCGCAAACCACACCACCCGCGATGGCCCACCACAGGTCCAAGGCCGAAACCGTTGATCGCGGCGCAGCGTGGATCCTGCCGTTCGCCGAGATCACCCTCGACGATATCCCGCTGGTCGGAGGCAAGAACGCGTCGCTGGGCGAGATGGTCCGCGAACTCGGCAACCAGGGTGTGCGTGTCCCGGATGGATTCGCCGTCACCGCCGCGGCCTATCGTTCGTTCCTCCGCGAAGCAGGCCTCGAGGAGACCATCCGCCGACAACTCGAAGGCCTCGATACGCACGACATGGCCAACCTTTCGGCTCGCGGCCAGGCGATCCGACAAGCGATCCTCGGTGCACCGCTGCCCGATCGACTCGCGGAACAGATCGAACGAGCGTACCAGCGCCTGCAGGGCAACCAGTCCGCGCCGCTGGATGTCGCCGTCCGTTCATCAGCGACGGCCGAGGACCTGCCGGACGCCAGTTTCGCGGGCCAGCAGGAAACGTATCTCAACGTGCGGGGCGCTTCGGCCCTCCTGGAGACCTGCCGGCGATGTTTCGCATCGCTCTTCACCGACCGCGCGATCAGCTACCGCGTTGACAAGGGATTCGACCACCTGCGTATCGCCTTGAGCATCGGCGTGCAGCGCATGGTGCGATCCGACCTCGCCTGCGCGGGAGTCATGTTCACGCTGGACACGGAGACAGGCTTCCGCGATGTCGTGCTGGTCAATGCGGCCTACGGCCTCGGCGAAAACGTCGTCCAAGGCTCGGTCACGCCCGACGAGTACTGCGTCTTCAAACCGACGCTCGCGACCGGCAACCGGCCGCTCCTGCGAAAGGTCCCGGGAAGCAAGGAGTTCAAGCTGGTCTACGACACGGGCGGTGGGCAGATGGTGCGAAACGAACCCGTCCCCGTCGCCGACCGCGCCCGCCCGGCCCTGGAAGATGACGAAGTCCTCCAGCTGGCGCGCTGGGCGTGCGTGATCGAGGAACACTACTCCCGCCTGCGCGGACGCCCAACCCCCATGGACCTCGAATGGGCCAAGGATGGACTCACCCAAGAGTTGTTCATCCTGCAGGCGCGTCCCGAAACCGTCCAGTCCCGCAAGGACCCACTGCTGCTCGAAACGTATCGCCTCTCCCGCCGTGGCCAGGTACTGGTCACCGGACGCGGAGTCGGCGAGCGGGTGGCGAGCGGGCCGGTGCGTGTCATTCGCAGCGCCGAATTCCTCGGCCAGTTCCAGCCGGGCGAAGTGCTGGTCACGGACAAGACCGATCCCGACTGGCAGCCGATCATGAAGAAGGCCGCGGCGATTGTCACCAACCGCGGCGGGCGCACCTGCCATGCCGCCATCGTCAGTCGCGAACTGGGCCTCCCCGCCATCGTCGGCACCGAACATGGCACCGAGTGCCTACGTGATGGCCAGGTTGTAACTGTCAGCTGCGCCGAAGGGGACACGGGCTTCGTCTACGAGGGAGCCCTTCCCTTTGAGGTCCAGCGCACCCGCCTGGAGGATCTCCGCCGGCCACGCACCCGCATCATGATGAACCTGGCCAACCCCGACGAAGCCTTCTCGCATTCGTTCATCCCCAACGACGGCATCGGACTGGCTCGCATGGAGTTCATTATTACCAACTATATCAAGGTCCATCCGCTGGCACTGACGCGTTTCGACCAACTGCAGGACCAGGCCGCGCGCGAACGGATCCTGCAATGGACGCAAGGCTACCCCGACAAATCCATGTACTTCGTCGATCGCCTCGCCCAGGGCGTCTCCATGCTCGCCGCCGCCTTCTACCCCAAGGAGGTCATTCTCCGCTTCAGCGACTTCAAGACCAATGAATACGCGAACCTGGTCGGCGGACGGCAGTTCGAGCCCCTGGAGGAGAACCCCATGCTGGGCTTCCGCGGAGCCAGCCGCTACTGCCACCCCAGGTACCAGGATGGTTTCGCCCTGGAATGCCAGGCCGTGCGCAAGGTACGCGAGGAGATGGGACTGACCAACCTGAAGGTCATGATCCCCTTCTGCCGCACCGTCGAGGAAGGAGTGCGCGTGCAGGAGGAGATGGCACGCCACGGACTCCGACGCGGAGAGAACGGCCTGGAGGTCTACGTCATGTGCGAGATCCCGTCCAATGTCGTGCTGGCCGAGGAGTTTGCCGCGATCTTCGATGGCTTCAGCATCGGTTCCAACGATCTCACCCAGCTGATCCTCGGCGTCGACCGTGACAATGAAGCCATCGCAACGCTGTTCGACGAGCGGAATGAAGCCGTCCTGCGAATGATCCGGCAGGTCATCGCCACCTGCCGGAAACTGGACCGCAAGATCGGCATCTGCGGCCAGGCCCCCAGCGACTACCCTGACTTCACCCGCTTCCTCGTTGAGGCCGGCATCGACAGCATCTCGCTGAACCCCGACACCATGCTGGCCACGACCAAACTCGTCCTGGAAACTGAAGAGGCCACGGCCCGCAACTGACCATGATGGGGCGGAACTCGATTCCGCGAAAAGCCATGCACGCGACAGACCGCGGCTGCATCGTCTGAGAGGACCAGGTTCGCTGCCCGCGAATCCACTCCGCGTTTCGTTCCATTCTCGCGGCCGAAGAATTGGCGGCCGCCGCGAGCCGACCGGTGTGCTCGCCTCTTCACCAGGCTGTTTCTCCATGAGCCCGCCCCCAGGACGGGCCCCTGCGTCGCGTCGCCTTGCTCCCCAGCACTCCGGCGCCTTGCCGCGCGAAACGCCGCGCCGCCTCGTTTCCAGAAAGTCCATGCACCGAGAGCCCTGTCATGAAACGCTTCTTTTGTATCTTGTCCTCCGTCGAATCCCTCGAGCCCCGCCTGCCGCTCACCGCAGCGACCGCCCAGGAGTTCGTGGTCATGGATTTCGAGGACTCCACCCTGCACAACGTGGCTTGGCTCGATGCGCAGCCCGGGGGTACCGTCGCGACGTATGTGGGAACCAAGTCGGACAGCGGCACAGACCTGCTGCTGCTCGCGCCCGGACAGGGACGCAACGGCGGCAATGCGCTCCTCGTCGAATCGCCCGACGCCGCCGCGGGACTGCCCGGCTTCTGGGTGCTTCGCAACCAAGCCTCGGGAACCGGCGGCATCGCCAACTGCTACGACGAACGAGGCTATCTGCTTCCGCGCGGCGCACGCGCGAACCGCCTCGACTTCTGGCTTCGCTTCGAAGAAGGCTTCCGCGCCCAATCCTCCAGCACCGTCTACCAGAACATCAACATCGGCACCTACGCATACGACCCGGCCAAACTGGGGCTGGAGAAAACCGTGGAGTCCGACAACTGGCACTTCTACCACCAGCTGGTGATCCGGCACGACCAGGCAGGCGCCAGCTGGATTCATGTCGTCATCAATGAAATCCCGCAGCACCAGCGAGATCGCGACCAATACCGAGTTCCGGAGAACCCCACCAGCCTTGCGGGCAACTACTGGGAACTCCTCACCCGGTTCTACATCGATCTCCATCCTTACTTCGGCGATCCAGAAATCGGTTACCCGGCGCGGATGTGGGTCGATGACATCCGGCTGTCGTACGTTCCCGAACCAGCAGCCGTTGACGTGGACATCGAGGGCTGGTTCGATGGACAGGAGGTGGGTGTGTTGCAAGGGGAAACCGTGGAACTGGCCGTCACCATCACCAACCCCGGCACGTCGGCCATCAGCGGCACCGTGGCGCATCGCTCGCAATACCCCTACACGCCAAAACTGCTCGACGCCGTCACGCGACTCAGTGTCCAAGGCACTCTACTCACCCTCGCTCCCGGCGCGTCCCGGTCGCTCCTCTTGCAGTTCACACCTCGCGACACGATCGTCGATGGAACGAACCTGCTGCACGGAGTCATCTTCGTGCCAACGACCGAGGAGCGTCCGAGCAACGCATCGCAAGCGGATGCGAACGTCCAACTGGACAGCAACGTGTACGGTATCTCCGGACCATGCGACGCCGCCATCCCCGCCGCTTCCGTCCGCATCGTCGTCGGCCCCCACTCCAACAACCTCCGTCCCTCGGCTCTGGGCGGCCAAGCCTACTACGCCACCAGCGCCACACGCTTCACGGGCCAGGTCGCCGCGCGCGACCCGGAAGGCCAGCCGCTCGCCTACACCCTGCTGCAGCAGTCAGCCGTCGGCGGAACCCTGGTTCTCGATCCCGCCACCGGTGCCTTCACCTTCGATCCTGCGCCGGGCTTCCTGGGCTCGTTTCTGTTCACCAGCCAGGTCAGCGATGGAGTGAACGCTTCGCGTGCCGTCACGTCTTGGATCCTCGTTGGTCCCGAGACAGCGGCCAGGATCGCGATCAACGACGCGGCCGTCAACGAAGGGAAACTGATCAGCGCGGGAAAGAAGAAGGGACAACCCCAGGAGACGCCTCTCACCTTCACGGTCTCTTTGTCCAAGACGGCTTCGCAACCGCTCACGCTCGACTACCGCACCGTCGACAACACGGCTACCGACGCCGACGGCGACTACCGCGCGGCCCGTGGCACGCTGGTGTTCGCACCCGGGGAACTTACCCAGTCGATCGTGGTGATCGCCCTGGGGGATAACAAGGCGGAGGCCGACGAGACGTTCTTGGTCGTGCTCGAAAACGCCTCGCAGGGCACAATCGTGGACGGCCAGGGCGTCGGCACGATCCGCAACGACGACCGGGGAAGACCTTCGTCCGTCGACGTGGACGCCGCGTTCGCCGATGCGTCGCAGGCGAAGCTTTCGAGCAGCAGGCCGTCGCCGTTCGCACGGTCGCCTCTGCGCGTCCCACGTCCCGCTGCCAAACCCGCGAGCGTTCCCAGGCGGTCTCGGCGGTAAGACGGTCTTCAAAGCTCGAACGCGGGGAGCCGTCGACGTCGCGGGCGTGAATCATCCCCCAGGCAGTTCCTCGGCTGTCCTGCACCGGCCTCCTGCCATAACGGACCTGCCCGCTTCCGTGGT
>CAZUJM010000032.1:0-9049 GCA_964620405.1 uncultured Pirellulaceae bacterium
CAGCGACTTGAGGAAGTCGACGAGGTTCTGGATGCGCGTCGGATTGGCGATGATGTCCGGCAGCACGGCGATCTCGGCGTCGAGATCGGCGAGGTTGAGGTCGCGGAAGTTACCGCCGCGAGCGTAGAACTCCATCACCTGGTGCAGGGTCGAAAAGCCGCCGTTGTGCATGTAGGGGCCGGTCAGATCAATGTTCCGCAGCGTCACGGCCTTGAAGGCGCCGTTGACGGCGATGCGGTCGGTGGGAGCGATCGGCACGGGCAAGCCCACGTCGAGGCCCGCCTGCGCACGCCGGGTGAGCGACCAGGGGCCGAACGGACCCGAACCACCCACGCCCAGGTCCTCCTGGGTCGGACGGACACCGATGTTGTAGTAGCCGGTGTCGTAGTAGGCGGCGTTCCCATCACCCATGATCATGCCTTCGACCATCGCCGGAGGCAGCCCGGCCGGACGAACCACGGACACCGTCGCGCCCGAGAACTCCGAGCCGATGTGGCACTGAATGCAGGTACCCTGGTGCAGGAAGATCTCCAGACCCTGCTTCGCGCTGTTCGACAGAGCCGTCGCATCTCCATTCATGAAACGGTCGTAGGGCGACTGGTCCGAGACCAGCGTCGCCTCGTACATCTGGATCGCCAAGCCCCAGAACAGGGCGAAGTTCGATTCCATCTGCGTGTAGACGCCGTCCACCGGAGTCGGTGCTTCCCACCACTCGGGCTGGAACGCCTGGCGGATCAGCGCCGCGTAGGAGGTCGTCGGCGTGGTGCCGCGGATACGGCCGGCCGAGTACGGTCCAAGCAGGCTGTCATCCGCCGCGACGAACTGCTGGGCCAGCGGACGCAGCGAAAGCATCTTGCGGCCGAACTGCGCGAACGAGCGGCCTTTCCAGGCCATCTCCACCTCGCTGTTGGCCGGCCCCACCGCCTGGGACGCCAGCGAACCGTTGTCGATCAGGATGCTCACCTGCTCCAAGCCGCCGAGCGCCGTGTAACGCCAGACCTTCGCCGAAGGATCCGCGTCTCCGAACTCATTGACGCCATTGAAGAATCGATTGCCGCGGCCATCCCAGAACTGCCGGTCATAGAACACGGCGTTGATCACGGAAGGCGAATTGCGATCCGTCACCTGGCGAGTGTTCAATCCAGCGATGTGGAAGACCGGATCGGCGACGAGATTTCCGGTGTCCCGCGCACTGCCCGGCAGGATGGAAACGAAGTTGCGTTTCACGACGCCCGCGGAACCGACCACTTCGGTGGTGTCCGACAGGACAACGCTGTTTTGGTCGGTGGGATCCGTGAGCTTCCGCAGCGGGAAAGAGTCCGCCTTCAAGCGGTGTCCGGGGCCCTTGAACTTGGAGGCCGCGATGGGCGTACCCGGGCCTTTTGGCGCGAGCGTGTTCTTGGGACGACCGTCGGCGCCAGCATGGTAGTGGCACGAGGCGCACGCCGTCACGCCATCACTGCCGGCCTGCATGTCCCAGAAGAACATCTTGCCCAGCGCACGGGCGGCGTTGACGTCCCGCACGTACTTGATCAGGTCCGGCGGCGTGGGAACGGGGACCGTGCTCAGCGCGGGCGGAGCGCCCGTCAGGTCGAATACGGCGTCCGTCAAGTCGGGCGCGGGCGGATCCGGGGGTTCCGGTGCAATCACCACCTGCCCGACCACAGATCCCGCCATGCCTGCCAGCACGGCAGTGAAGGCCGCAGCGCGAACCACGCGGCGAGCCCCCAGGATTTCAAACCAACTCTTTGTCATCTTGTATCCCTCAAAAACCACGGTGCTAACGAGACCAACGTCGTACCGCTGTACTCAATTTGGACTCAACTCCCGATCACCGGACTTAACTCCGTGTCGAGAACACCGGCATCCATGCTCGTCGCAACGCCCCCACGGCTCACACGCGGCAAGCAGAAGGAACTTCCTCCCCATGACGGCTCGTCTACTCCGTTACCTGTGCCTAGGGTAATCCACTTATTGGCGAACCCTGCCATCCTCGCGCGAGTGCGGTTTTTTCGCGGGAATTACGCCACACCGATACGTCAAGATCCTGAATCCGTGGGGAAGAAATTGCCGCACATGCAGGAACGGCGAGGGGACCAAGCGGAAAGCGGACTCCGCGGCGAGTCACATTTACAGCCGGCGTCAAGAAGTCGCGTTGCCAAATGTCACGATGCTTCGCGTGAAGACCTGCGAAGACGCAGCCAGTGTCAAGCAATGGATGCGACAGTGCGACGAATTGTCGGGTGGGGCGAGCGCGCAAGACGAGGTTCAGGCGAACGTACAAGGCGCGCCGAACGCACGATAAGGAAGTGATCAGCGAGTAATCAGTGAGTGACCATTTGTTGTCACTTCGCTGCTCTACACGCGATCAGGGAGAAGCCTTCGCGGGCGGTGACGCGAGCAGGCGATGGAAGTAGTCAACGCTGCGAACAAGCGTCTGCCATTCGTCGTCGAGCACCGTGGCGGCATCGGCGCCCGCTTCCCAGGGCGTGCGGTAGTCGTCCGTCCGCGGCCGCGAACGATTCCAGACGACCTCCAGCAGTGGCAGCCACGCCGTCGCCGGCCGCTCGTCGAACGTGGACCACCAGCCGGCGTCCAGCAGGGGAATGGTTCGAGCGGACTGCGCCGCCTGCTCGACCGCCAGTTGCGGCCGCGAGCCCGTTTCGCGCAGCGTGCGAAGAATCGCCGGGAAGTCGACGACGCCCTCCCCGGCCGCGCAGCGCACCAGGCGATAACCCTCGGGCGCCACGTGCAGACGATAGTCCTTGAGATGCACATGGCGGATGATCGGAGCGAGCGAGCGGCAGGCTTCGACCGGATCCTGCCCCACGGCCAGTGGGTTGCCTGTGTCGAGGGTCACGCCCACCGTGTCGGCAGCCGCCGCGAAACCGGCCGAAGCCCGCTCCTGCAACCACCACAGGTCCTCGGTCGTTGCGTCCTGGTGGTTCTCGATCGCCAGGCTGAGCCCCAGGTCGGCGGCGAGTGGGATGGCTTGGCGGAGCCGCGCGGCTGTCGCCTCCAGACGCTCCCGCCAGCCCTCGGAGACCGTCCGCCGATCGCCGCACAGGACGTTGCTGATGATGGCCCGTACCACCTTGGCCCCCACCCGATGCGCCTCCCGCAAACACGCCAACAGGTCCTCCAGCGGCTGGGTGGCGAGCACGCCGAAGTCGACGGCGGCCGTCATCGCCTGCTGCCGCAGGACCTCCCGGAGCGGCTCGACATACGACGGCATGACGACCTCCCGCCCGTCAAAGGAGGGCACCCGCGTGGAAAGCGGCACCTCGACGCCGCTCAGCCCGAGCCGATCGGCGGCGGAAACCAGATCGATCGGAGTCCACGGGGCGGGATTGGGGGAGCCGTCCCGAAGCGGAATGTAGCCACAGGTGTAGGGCAGGCCGTAGCCCGTCAGCAGCAGGGGAAGTCGCGAACTCATGGCCATCCCAGATCCTCCCGATCGCCCCAAACTCACCTGCTCAAGTACCAGATCCCCCGGGTCCCTGGGCCAGGCTCAGGAGCTTGACACGCAGGGATACCCTCGGTCAATCGCCCCAACGCAGCGACTACCGATTCGACACAACCAACCCACTCACCCCGAACACGCCACGACCCCCAGGCAACCCACTTGACACAAGCCCGCTGGTTCCAGCGGGCATAGAGACTCCATCGCCAGAAAACGGACGAGGTTGGCATCCTGAGGTAAGCAGCCTTGACAGGGAGAGCCGAATTGATATCCTGAACCGCTTGTCTCACCTGATTTACTGATTAACTGGGAAAAAAGACGTCCACTAATGCCCACGATCAACCAACTCGTCCGTCGTCGCCGCCGGACGCAACGCAGCCAGACCAAGGCCCCCGTGCTGGATAAGTGCCCGCAGAAGCGCGGCGTGTGCCTGCAGGTCCGCACGATGACCCCCAAGAAGCCGAACTCCGCCCTGCGAAAGATCACCCGCGTGCGTCTTTCCAACGGCAAGGAAGTGACGGTCTACATTCCGGGTGAAGGCCACAGCCTCCAGGAACACTCGATCGTCCTCGTCCGCGGTGGCCGCGTTCGCGACCTGCCGGGCGTGCGATATCAGGTGGTGCGTGGAGCGTTGGACACGCTGGGCGTGAACGGCCGCAAGCGATCCCGCAGCCGGTACGGCGCGAAGAAGAAGTAGCCGCTGCGGCGTCCTCCGGGCACCGGGCCGCCATTCGCTTCCGACTCACGCAGTTCCACCAGTGGGCACCTGCTCGGTGGGACCTCGGGCGGCAGCGACCTCAGGCGGCGGCCTTGCGGGGCGGGCGATCCACGGCCAGCGGCCCAACGCAAACGATCCCGAGACCCGACCAACGGGCTCGAGACGACCGGCGACCGAGGCGACCCGAGGCTCAGGCAGCATCCGTCCTGCCGGATGGACTGCATCGGACCTCGCACGACAATCGAGCGGGCGGCGCACGATCCGCTTGGCGCTCCACACCGAACTCAAACCTCCCGATTTCAACACGAAGCAAGTCTTTCGATAAGGTAAGTACAGGTCATGGGAAACATCACCGCCAGTCGCACCCAACTCAAGGGCGATCCGCGATACAACTCGCTGCTGGCCAGCAAGTTCATCAACTGCCTGATGTGGGACGGCAAGAAGACGACCGCCCAGGCGGTGTTCTATGAGGCGATGGACATCATCGCGGAGCGAAACTCCAAGGACAGCCCGATCGACGTCTTCACGCAGGCCGTGGAGAACGTGAAGCCGCACATCGAAGTCCGCAGCAAGCGGGTTGGCGGTGCGGCCTACCAGGTCCCCATGCAGGTGAATCGCAACCGCCAGCAGTCGCTGGCGATCCGCTGGATCCTGCTGGCCGTCCGCGAAAAGAAGGGCCGCCCGACAGGCCAGAAACTGGCTGAGGAACTGCTGGCCGCCTACAAGAAGGAAGGCGCCGCGGTCACTCGCCGCGACAACGTGCACCGCATGGCCGACGCGAACAAGGCGTTCGCGCACTTCGCCTGGTAGCACCCCGCCCGTCCGACTCCAAGGCCGCGTGAGCCCCCTCGGCTCGCGCGGCTTTTCTTATGCGCCCCGCGAAACCCGCCGCCGGGCAACCCCATGGCAGGCGCGGCACGAAGCCCCATTCCCGAGGGAACCCCGCCGCGGTTACAACCTGCATCTGATCTTTCGCGAAACGTCCAGCAACAACCCGCCCTCGCACCTGCCCACGGGATGCCGCGACCATGAAACGCAGCCTGGAAAGCCTTCGCAACATCGGCATCATCGCCCACATCGACGCCGGCAAGACCACGGTGACCGAACGGATGCTGCACTACAGCGGCGCCACGCACCGCATGGGCGATGTCGACAAGGGCACCACCGAAACCGACTTCGACGAAGAGGAACAGCAACGCGGCATCACCATCTACTCGGCGTGCGTGACGTTCGACTGGAACAAGGCCCACGTGAACCTGATCGACACGCCCGGCCACGTGGACTTCACGGCCGAAGTCGAGCGATGCCTGCGCGTGCTGGACGGCGGCGTGGTGGTGTTCAGCGCGCGGGAAGGCGTGGAAGCGCAGAGCGAAACCGTATGGCGCCAGGCAAACAAGTACGGAGTGCCTCGCATTGCGTTCATCAACAAGATGGACCGTGAAGGCGCCGACTTCGAAGGGACGCTCAAGGAGATGCGCAACCGCCTGGAAGCCAATCCGCTGCCCATCCAGATCCCGGTCGGACAAGGCCCTCCCCACCAAGAAAACGCCTTCCGCGGCATCATCGACCTGATCGAACAGAAGATGCTGACGTTCGCGGATGACGGCCGCGTCGTGAATCGACTGGCCATCCCGGAAGACGTGGCCGATGACGCGGAACTCGCGCGCCAGACACTGCTCGAGGAACTGTCCAACCACCACGACGAACTCATGGAGAAGATGCTGGAAGAGGCCGAGATCAAGCCCGACCTGATCCGCAAGGCAGTCCGCCAAGCCACGCTGCGACAGGCCATCCAGCCCGTGCTATGCGGATCGGCCCTGGACTACATCGGCATCCAACCCCTGCTGGACGCCGTGGTCTACTATCTGCCCAGCCCGGCCGACAAACCGCCCGTGACGGGGCAAGGCATCGCCGACCGCAAGCATAAAGGCGACGCGCCCGCCGAAGTGCGCAAACCCTCGATCGACGAACCGTTCTGCGGCCTCGTCTTCAAGGTGCTGCCCGCCAAGACAGGCGACCTCTCCTGGGTCCGCGTCTACTCCGGCACCCTCAAATCCAACACGCGCGTCCTCAACCCAGGCAAGGACGTGAAGGAGAACGTCGCGCAGCTCTGGCACATGCAGGCCTCGCGACGCGACCAGGTGCCGGAAGTGGAGACGGGAGACATCGTCGGCATCATCGGCCTGCGTCACTCGATCACCGGCGACACGATCTGCGACACCAAGCACCCGATCCTGCTGGAGACAATCGAGTTCCCGGAGACGGTGATCTCGATGGCGATTGAGCCCGAGACGACAGCCGAGCGGAAGAAACTGGGCGAGGTGCTGGAGATGATGCGGCGACAGGACCCAACCTTCCGCGCCAACGAAAGCGAGGAGACCGGACAGACCCTGATCAGCGGCATGGGCGAACTGCACTTGGAGGTCATCCGCAATCGACTGCTCCGCGATTTCAACCTGCAGGTGAAGGTCCACAAGCCGCGTGTCAGCTACCGGGAGACGATCCAGCAGGCGGTCGACGTGCAGGGCGAGTGCCACCGCCAGATCGGCGGACAGAACCTGTTCGCAGCCATCCAGCTGCGGATGGAGCCCATCCCGACCGGAACGGTACCCGTGTCGGTGTCGAGCCGCTGTGCTCCGGAGGCGCTGCCGGGCGATTTCTTGGCGATCGTCCTCGAGGAACTGCGGGCTCGCGGCCAGGGCGGCGGGGCAGTCGGCGGCTTCCCACTTACCAACATCCGCGTGGTTGTGACCGGGGCAAGCGTCAACGAGCAGACGAACGACGTCGCCATCCGCATCGCCACGGCCGCCGCCTTTGAAGAAGGCCTCAGTAAGGGCGGCCCCACCCTGCTGGAACCCATCATGAAGCTGGACATCACCACGCCGGAGGAGCACCTAGGCGACTTCGTGGGAGATCTTCAGCAGCGCCGAGCCCTAATTCACAAGACAGAGAATCGAGGCAAGCTAGTGAGCATTGAGGCCCATGCGCCGCTGGCCGAACTCTTCGGCTATTCCAGCGCCATGCGTAGCCTCAGCCAGGGCCGCGCCGGATGCTCGATGCAGCCTCTCCATTATGCCCCAGCCCCCCCGGATGTGGCCAAGGCTTTTCAGATGTAGTGCGGAACGACCCTCAAAAAATTATCCCCGGACGAGCGATAGATAGGTGTTGACTCCAAGCGCAGCCCTCTTTACATTGAGGAGCTTCCCTGCTGGGTCATCGAGACACCAGTATAGAGAGCCTCGCGGCTCCAGGGGATTCGGGACCGGCTGGCTGGCTCCGCAAGGTTCACCCGGCTTGCCAACTCAACCCGACCCCAAGACCCCAGACGACCCAGAGTGTTAGACCGAGCGACATCATAGTTTTTTGCTGAGCGTCCCAGCAGGCGCTGGGCAAGTTATCCGGGAGCGATCCGAGTGGCCACGCCGACACACGAAGTCATACGCATCCGCATGGAAGCCTACGATCACCTGATCTTGGATCAGAGTGCGAAGGATATTGTGGAGACGGCCAAGCGGACGAATTCCGAAGTTCACGGCCCGATTCCGTTGCCGACCCGCGTGGAGCGTTACACGGTGTTGGCCGGCCCGAACATTGACAAGAAGGCTCGCCAGCAGTTCGAGATCCGCACGCACAAGCGGGTGATCGACATCGTGCAGGCGACCGCGAAGACGATTGAGGCGTTGAACAAGCTGAGCCTGCCGGCTGGCGTGGACATCAAGATCAAGGCTTCGTCGCGATAGTGGTGCCTGGGCGGCCACTCGCCCTGTTCCACCTACACCCAAATAACATGACGAAATGATGCCCCTGGCCTTTCGTCATCACAACGTTCGACGAACTCAAGCCGAGTTTCGCTGGGACATCAGGGCCGCGAGCGAGGGACGCGAGCGGGATCATCGAGGGAGCGGCGGCCCAGCCTCCTGTTCCGCGACTCCCCCAACTACAACGACGAACACCCTCAGGACACTCGAGCTGGCCAGGCGGGCATGGACCCTCCAGGTTGGATGCCAGGCTGGTCGGCTCAAGACTGAAACCTTATGAACTGGAAGTTCGCCTGGTAACTCCGGACCTTTTGGTTCCGGAACTCCAAGCCAACAAACCTGCAGGAAATACGACGATGGGCAAGGGAATTCTCGGCCGCAAGGTCGGCATGACGCAAGTCTACGACGAAGGTGGAAAAGTCATCCCGGTGACGGTGATTGAAGCAGGTCCTTGCCATGTCCTGCAGGTTCGCACGGCGGATCGCGACGGCTACGAAGCGATCCAGATCGGCTTTCTCGACAAGCCGCGCCGCCTGTCCTCCCGCAGCGACCGTGGTCGCGTGGGCAATCTCAAGAGCAAGCGAGCGGAGCGTCTGTCTGCGGCCGGCGTTCAGTTGCTGCCGAAGCCTAACTGCGAGCCGAAGCGATTTGTCCGCGAACTGCGGGGCGAGTCGGCTGGCTACGAAGTGGGCCAGGAACTGAAGGTCGACGTGCTGGACGGCATCAAGGCGGTCGACGTGATCGGCACCAGCAAGGGCCGTGGTTACTCGGGCGTTATGAAGCGGCACGGCTTCTCGGGCCAGCGAGCCACGCACGGTGTGAAGAAGGTGCACCGCCATCCAGGTAGCACCGGCTGCAGCGCCGATCCGAGCCATGTGTTCAAGGGCTTGAAGATGGCCGGCCAGTATGGCAACACGCAGGTCACCGCTCGCAACCTGAAGGTCGTGCGTGTCGATGCCGAGAACAACCTGCTGCTCGTTCGCGGCGCGGTTCCGGGGCCCGATGGTGGATACGTCATCATCAAGGCCACCAACAAGCTTCGATAGTCCCCTTGCGAGGGCCAGCAGGCTGCCGGTTTGATCCGGCAAGGGTTGGCCCGCCACGTCCGAT